>JADGCR010000073.1 GCA_015228895.1 Magnetococcales bacterium | reverse complement strand
CCGGAGCCCGTTCCAGGGCGGCCTGGAAATCCGCCAGCCCCAGCAACCCGGTGGCCGGATTGACATCCGCGAAGATCACCTCGGCCCCGACGAAACGGGCGGCGTTGGCGGTGGCCAGAAAGGTCATCGCGGGCACCACCACCCCGTCACCGGGTCCCAGTTCCAACGCCAAGGCCGCCAGATGCAGCGCCGCCGTGCCGCTGGAGAGCGCCACCCCGTGCCGGGCGCCCGTCTGTCGGGCCAGGGCCTCCTCGAATCGGGGCACCATGGGTCCGCAGGTCAGCCAGTCGCCGCGCAGGACCTCGACCAGGGTGGTGATGTCCCCTTCGTCGATGGCGTGGCGTCCATAGGGGAGAAACGGTTGGTCGGTCACTTTTCTTCCGTGAGCATTCGGGTCAGTTCGGGACCATTCAGCCACTGGCTGTTGTTGTCGCTGGAGTAGCGGAAACCCTCCACCACCGGCCTGGCCCCCAATTCGGTGAAGGAGCGCCGCGACCACCAGACCGCCGTGGGTTCGATGACGTAGCGGTCGTCCAGTTCCACGGTGGAGCGGGCGTCGTCCTCGGTGATCATCACCTCGTGCAGTTTCTCCCCCGGTCGCACCCCCACCACATGATACTGCAGGCCGGGCGCCATGGTGTGGGCCAGATCGACGATCTTCATGCTGGGGATCTTGGGGACGAACACCTCCCCCCCGTGCATCATTTTCATGCAGGAGATGCTGAACCCCACCCCCTGGGAGAGGGTGATCCAGAAGCGGGTCATGCGGGGATCGGTGATGGGCAGGGAGGTGGCTCCATCGGCGATCAGCTTCCGGAAAAAGGGCACCACCGAACCACGGGAACCCACCACATTGCCGTAGCGGACCGCACTGAAGAGGGTACGATGGCCGCCGGCCAGGTTGTTGGCGGCCACAAACAGCTTGTCGGAGACCAGTTTGGTGGCCCCATAGAGGTTGATGGGACTGGCGGCCTTGTCGGTGGAGAGGGCGATCACCTTCTTGACGTTGGAGCGCAACGCGGCCTGGACCACATTCTCCGCGCCCATCACGTTGGTGTGGATGCATTCGATGGGGTTGTACTCCGCGGTGGTGACCTGTTTGAGGGCGGCGGCGTGGAAAACGTAGTCCACCTCCCGGAACGCCTGTTCCAGCCGGAGCCGATCCCGCACGTCGCCGATGAAAAACCGCAGGCAACTCGCCTTGGCGAAGACGGGATTCTGTTGCATTTCCCACTGTTTGAGTTCGTCGCGGGAGAAGACCACCAGACGCCGGGGGGAACTGGTCTGGAGAATGGTGCGCAACAGATGTTGACCAAAGGAGCCGGTACCCCCGGTGATCAGAACGGATTGATTGTTGAAATCCATAAGAAACTCACTGTTTGAAGAAAAATGGATTGATCAGGCGACTACGCCCCTGAATAATGTTAATGAAATCCTTACGGTTTTGTCCAGGGTTGAAAGCGGCTCAGACGAAATCCCCTGCGGAACGCTCCAAAACGACCGGTTCGCGCTTGCCCGCGCCATGATCCCGCCACATGCGTTCCAGGAGCCGCTCCAGATCCCGGACGAAATGGGGGACATCGAACAGGGGGGAGTGCGCACGATTCCCAAGCAACCGCGCCCGCACCCCGTCCAGACGTTCCGGATTCCGGGCCAGATCCAGGGCCAGAGCGAAGTACGCCTCCCAACTCCCGGTGATCAGATCCGGCAAACCCACTCCGTGGAGCAGGCTGGCGGCGATACGGCTGACATGGGTCTCCCCTTGCAGGGTGATCATGGGCACCCCGCTCCACAAGGTATCGCAGCCCGTCACCTGGGAGGTGTAGGGAAAGGTGTCCAGGGCCAGATCGGCCAGGGCCAGGCGTTCCAGGTGCGCTCCCAGGCTTGGGGTCCGGTCGGCGAAGAGGATGCGGTCCGGATCGATCCCCCGTCCCCCGGCCTCCTGACGCAGATTGCGCATGGCCACGGGGTTGGGCCTGCTCAGCCACAACAGGCTGCCGGGGAGTTCCTCCAGCAGACGGCACCAGACCGCGAAGCCCGCCCGGGAGAATTTGTAACTCTGGTTGAAGCTGCAAAACACAAACCCCGCCTCCGGCAGCCCCGCGGCCAGACGGGCCGCCGGGTCCGGGGAGCGGGTGATCCGGGGATGCTCCTCCTTGTGGGCCGAGGAGGCGAAACTGCGGGGCAGCAGCGCCAGGGTCTCGCTGAAGGCCGCGGCCAGACGCGTCGGAGTGGCGATGGGATCGCCGATTTTGTAGTCCGCCAGACGGGGATGTCCCATACTCCCCGGCTGACCCGCGTTGACCAGCAGGGGCGCGGGACGCTGGGCGAGGATCCCCGGTCGGCAGTGCTGCATGTAGCCGGTCAGATCGAGGAGGATGTCGATCTGGTCCTGGACAATGGACCAGGCGCTCTCCCGGTCGGACAGGTCGGACAGATCCCGGAAGTGGTCACAGGCCCGGACGATCCGTTGGCGTCCCGCGTCCCGGGTCGCCGGCCCATAGGCGTAACAATAGACGGCGAACCGCTCCCGGTCGTGGGCCTGGATGACGCTCCCATACACCTGGGTGACGGGATGATCGCGAAAATCCGCCGACAGATAGCCGATGCGCAGCCGCTCCCGACCGGGGTGGTGACGGGGGTCCACCAGGGGGGGTGTCTTCAGGAGTGGACCGGCCACCTCTTCGGCGTACAACGCGCCGGCCCGACGTTCCGCCACTCCGTCCAACTCGGGGCGGGTGAGGGCCACCAGGGGGGTGATGGCCACCCCCCGCTCCAGCAGACGGCCCATGGCGACACCGTCGGCGACGTGGTGTTCCCATCGACACCCCATCTGGGCGCAAAAGGCGGCATGGACAAAAGCGGCGTCGAAATCCGGCCTGATGCGCAACACCTCGCGGAAGCAGGCTTCGGCCTCATCCACACGCCCCAGATTGCGCAGCACGTTGCCCAGATTGAAAAGACACTCGTGGCAATCCGGCTGCAGGGTCAGGGCCTGTCGATAACTGGCCTCGGCTGCCAGCAGTTTTCCCTGTTTCAGCAGGATCGCTCCCAGATTGCTGTGGGCCTCGACGGCGTCCGGCCGGAGCGCCAGGATGCGTTGATAACAGCTTTCCGCCTCCGCCAGCCGGTGGGCGAGCAGCAGAAGATTGCCCAGATTGTTCCAGGCCGCGACGTAATCCGGCTGGAGGGCCACGGCCTGACGGTAGCGGGTCTCCGCATCCAGAGGCCGGCCCTGCTCCTGATGGATCAGGCCCAGGTTGTAGTGGCCCGCGGCGTCATCCGGCCGGAGCGCCAGAACGCGCCGGTAACAGGCGACCGCCTCCTCCAGACGGCCCTGCTCGTGACGGAGGTTCCCCAGATTGCTCACGGCGGGGACAAAATCGGGCCGGAGCGCCAACGTCCGATCACAGAAGGCTTCCGCCTCCTCCAGCCGACCCTGGCGCAACAGATTGCCCGCCAGATTGTGGCAGCTCTGGAACGCGTCCGGCTGGAGCGCCAGCACCCGGCGAAAACAGGATTCCGCCTCCTCCAGCCGACCCTGGCCCTGCAGCAGCGCGCCCAGATTGTTGTGGACGTCAACCGAATCCGGCCAAAGCTCCAGGGTGCGACGATAGGCCGCTCCGGCTTCGTCCGGGCGGTCCAGCTCCTGACAGGTCATGGCCAGATTCAGCCAGCCCTCCCGGTCCAGGGGCCACCAGCGGACCGCCTGCCGCAAGGGCGCAAGAGCCTGGTCAAAGCGCCTTTGCCCCATGAGGGCCACACCCAGCACCTTCCAGACCAGCCCGCTTTCCGGATGGCGCCCGCTCAGCCGCCGGGCCTCCCCCTCCAACTCCCCGAGGCGACCCTGGGCGTAAAGGTTGGACAGGAGCCGGACTTCATCGGGGTCGGGTTCCATACCACACGCCCCGTCGGGTTCCATACCACACGCCCCGTCGGAAATCGCTTCTTTCATCGCGCCTCGACTCATGCCAATGGAAAAACACGCCATGCTCTCCGGGCATTCTAACGACCCGCCACGAAAAATGAAATGGCACACGGAAAAAACTTTCCATGCGGACTTGCTATTAACTGTTTGAGCATGCAATAATTTTCTTCGTTCGATCCACCTCCGGCAGCCCTTTTTCCGATCTGACCGACCAAAGACCGCCATGGATTCCACACCCCACACACACCACACGCCACAGCGCATTCTGGTCATCAAGTCGCGCCATATCGGGGATGTGCTGTTGACCGGACCGCTCCTCTCCACCTTGAAAACCCGCTTTCCGGAGAGTCTGATCACGGCTCTGGTCAAAAAAGAAACCGCTCCCATGCTCCAGGGTCACCCCCATCTGGAAGAGGTGCTCTGCTTCCCCGAACCGAAAGGGGCGGAGTCCTGGACCGGTTTCCTGGCGCGCAACCTGCTCTGGTGGCGCAACCTGCGGGCGCGCCGCTTCGACTGGGCGATCAACACCACGGAAGGGGAACGGGGCATCATCACCGGATTTCTCAGCGGCGCGGCCTTGAGGACCAGCTTCCTGAAGCCGGGCAAGAACCATTGGTGGCGCAAACGGCTCCTCACCCAGGCCGTGACGCAGCGGTCCGGTCGTCGCCATGCCGTGCTGCGCAATCTGGACCTGCTGGAGTGGCACCACGACACCGGCAACCTGTACACACGGGTACACGCCACCTTCTCCCAGGAGGATGCCCGCATGGTCCGGGAGTGCCTGACCGCCAACGGCTGGGACGGGAATCGCCCCCTGGTGCAGGTGCATCCGGTGGCGCGCTGGCGTTTCAAATGCTGGACCGACTCCGGCATGGCGGAGATCATCGACCATCTGCAAGAAAAGGGATTCGCCGTGGGGGTCACCAGCAGCCCGGACCCCGCCGAAATGGACAAGGTGGCCCGAATCCTCGCCTTGTGCAAACACCCACCCATCGATCTGCGCGGCAAACTGACCCTCAAGCAGGCGGCGGCGTTCGCGGCCCGTTGCCGCTTCTTCTTCGGCGTGGATACCGCGATGATGCACGTGGCCGCCAGTCTGGACCTCCCGGTGGTGGCCCTGTTCGGCCCCAGCATGGCCTGGGAGTGGGGGCCCTGGCCCAACGACTGGCAGGGGGAGAACGGCACCCCCTATCCCGAAAAGAACGGCCACCAGCAGTGCGGCCCCCATCGGATCCTCCAAAAGAACTGGCCCTGCGTCCCCTGTGGCCGGGATGGTTGCGGCGGCAGCAAGGTCAGCAACTGCCTGGTCGAGATCGACAGTGGGGAGGTCATCCAGGCCCTGGAACGTTTCACATGACCCCCGTTCCACACCCTTCCGGGTCCCGTTCCCTGTTGTTGCTGCTTTTTTTCCTCTCCGGGGTGGCGGGATTGATCTACGAGTCGATCTGGACCCACTATCTGAAACTGTTCCTGGGCCACGCGGCCTATGCCCAGACCCTGGTTCTGGCGTTGTTCATGGGGGGCATGGCGCTGGGGGCATGGCTGGCCAGCCGCCTCTCCCACCACTGGAAAAACCCCTTGCTGGCCTACGCGGCCATCGAGGGGGTGATCGGGCTGGCCGCTCTGCTCTTTCATCCCCTGTTCACCCATCTGGTGGCGTTCTCCTTCGCCACGGTCATCCCCACCCTCCAAAGCGTCGCCGCCATCCATCTTTACAAATGGCTGCTGGCGGGGGCCATGATTCTGCCCCAATCCATCCTGCTGGGCATGACCTTCCCGTTGATGAGCGGCGGTCTGCTGCGCCTGTTTCCCGCCACGCCGGGAGGTTCCATCGCCCTGCTCTATTTCACCAATTCGACGGGTGGGGCTTTGGGGGTGCTGGCCAGCGGATTCTTCACCATCCAGCGGTTCGGACTGCACGGCACCCTGGCCCTGGCCGGAGGATTGAACCTGTTGCTGGCCGCCATGGTCTGGCTGTTCTTCCGCCGGGCCCCGCCCCGACCGCCGGCGGTCACCACCCCCGGTCACTCCCGGCAGACCCTGTTGTTGTGGGTGGCCTGCCTCACGGGGTGCGCCTCCTTCATCTACGAAATCTCCTGGCTGCGCATGCTCAGTCTGGTACTGGGCGCCTCCACCCACGCCTTCGAGCTGATGCTGAGCGCCTTCATCCTGGGTCTGGCCGGTGGCGGCTGGTGGGTGGCCAAGCGGCTGGACTCCCTGGCCAATCTGTCCGGCCTGCTGGCGGCCATCCAGATCCTGATGGGCATGACCGCCCTGGCCACGCTCCCCGTCTATGGCCACACCTTCACCCTGATGCAGTGGCTGATGCACCGGCTGGAACAAAACGACACCGGCTACCTGCTGTTCAATCTGGCCAGCCACGGAATCGCCATGGGGATTCTGTTTCCCACCGCCTTCTGCGCGGGGATGACCCTGCCCCTGATCACCAAAATGCTCCTGGCGCAGAATGTGGGGGAAAAAGCCATCGGCAGGGTTTACGGGATCAACACTCTGGGGGCCATTCTGGGCATTGTGTACGTGGTCCATGTGGGGCTGCCCCTGCTGGGACTCAAAGGGGCCCTGCTGAGCGGAGCCGCCCTGGATATCGGCCTGGGTCTGCTGCTGGTGGTGACCTGCCGGCCCCTCATGCCCCGCTGGCTCCCTCCGGTCGCGTGGCCGGTGGGTCTGGGGTGCCTGGCGGCCACGGGCTGGCTGGTGGAGTTGAACCCCCATCAGATGGCCTCCGGGGTCTACCGCAGCCGGATGCTGATGC
This sequence comes from Magnetococcales bacterium, assembly GCA_015228895.1. The sequence continues at coordinate 2,921 of JADGCR010000073.1, read as the reverse complement.
ATCAGAGCCAACGGGTGCTGCAACAGATCGACGGCAAGACCGCCACCGTCTCCCTCACCGCCAGCCCCGAGGAGGTCTACTCCCTGCGCACCAACGGCAAGACCGACGCCAGCATCTCCATGCCCCCCCGGGGACAACGCTCCCTGGACGAGGTGACCATGACCCTGACGGCGGCCATACCCATGCTGACCCGCCCCCAGAGCCGCACAATCGCCAACATCGGCTTCGGGTCGGGCATGACCAGCCATGTGGCGCTGGCCGATCCCGCCCTCACCCGACTGGACACCATCGAGATCGAGCCCGCCATCATCGCAACCGCCCGCCGTTTTTCCCCCTACAACGACCGGGTGTTCCAGGACCCCCGCAGCACCATCCACATCGAGGACGCCAAAACCTTTTTCTCCACCCGGCAGACCCGCTACGACATCATTCTCTCCGAACCCTCCAACCCCTGGGTCAGCGGGGTGGCGGGACTGTTTTCCCGGGAGTTCTACCACGACCTCAAGCGCCACCTGCTCCCCGGAGGGCTGCTGGCCCAGTGGTTGCAGGTCTACGAGTTCGATCTGCCTCTGTTGTACTCGGTGCTCAAGGCGGTTCACACCCACTTTCGCCATTTCACCATCTACGCGGTGCATCAAGGGGATCTGCTGATCCTGGCGTCGGATCACCCCATCGGGGAGATCCCGGACCAACCGGCCTGGCCTGTCCCGGCGTTGCGGGAGGATCTGGCCCGCATCGGGGTGGAGCATCCCCAGGATCTGCGTTTGCGTCTGCTCGGAGACGAACGTTTCCTGGCCCCCTTGTTGCGACAATCCAGCGCGCCGGTCAACTCGGATTACACCCCGTATGTGGATCAACACGCGGTCCGCGCCCGTTTTCTGGGGGGGTCGGCCAACGATCTGTTCTTTCCGGTCACCGAGCTGCTGCCGATCCGCAACCTGTTGGCCCGCCGGGAAACCAGCGCCGGTCTGACCCGGGTGACGGCCACGCCCTTGTCCTCGTTGTCCGTGACCCCCCATGTGGCGACCTTGTTGCGCGCCTGGCTGACGGGCGCGCCTGTGATGGAACCCGTCGGCGGCCAGCCGGAACTGGTCACCCAGGCCAGCAGGCTCAGGCAGGTGCTCGCCGACTGCCGCAACCTGCCCGAACACGGGGACAAGGTCTATCTGATGTACCAGATGGGGGTGATCGTGCTGCCCCATTTGCATCCCGACGAGTTGCAGGCCATCTGGACCGCCCTGGAGTCCCTGCCGTGTGGTCAGGGATTGCAGGAACACGAAGAGCGCTGGCTGACCCTCTTCAAGGCCATCGGACGCCGGGACCCGCCGGCCATGTTGACGGAGGTGAACCGGCTGCTCGCGCAAAAACCGCTGCTGACCAGAACCCGTGGCACCTATCTGTTCGGCATCGGTCTGTTGAGTCTGCTGGCGCAAGAGCGGCACGGCGAGGCGCTCGCCTTCTGGGACCGGCATCTCCAGGACTGGTTCGAGCGATCCACCCCCCCCCTGGCCTATCAGTATCTGCGGGCTGTGGCGGAAGTCAGAACCGATGATCATTGAATCGCGATGCTGATTTCGCCTACAGTTGACATCATCACTGATCAGCAAGCAATCCCGCTATTGTTCGGGACACCCGCATGAAACCGCGCCTGTATCTGGAAACAAGCATCAGCAGCCATCTCGCTGCCTTGCCGTTTCAAGGTTCATTGGTCATGCTTCTTGAGCTGAACATCAAAATCCGAAAGCGCATAAAGCATTGTTGGGGTTCTGTTCGGAATCGTGGATCAAATCAAACAAGAATCGCACCAGCCTGGGGTGCAAAGGGGCAATTGCATTTAAAATTTGCTGGACGGATCAAGGGGTTTCTTACGGCGACCATGTGGAGCAGACCACCTGGCCACTCTTTCTCAACTCCAATGCCCGGTTGCCATGACGGCCACTTTCAAAGATTCTTGATGGCCCGTCGGCCGATCAGTCCGGCAAAGGCCTTGGTGACGTGCCAGTCCGTGGTCATGAGCATCTGGAAGGTTTCGATGTCCAGGGTCAGCACCACCACATGGGTCTCCGCCACCACATCCGCCCCCCTGGGCTTGCTGGAGACCAGGGACATCTCCCCGAGCAGGGCACCCGGGGTGTTGAAGAATTGCAGCGTCTTCCCCTCTCCGAGGGGCACATCCACCCGCACCCGGCCCTCGTAAAGAACGAACAGCGTCGAACCCGACGAGCCGTAACGGATGAGGAACTGGCCACGCTCAAAAGTTTCGATGCCGATCAGCGGGGCGATCAGGGTCGCCAGATCCTGTCTGGGCAGGGCGCTGAAACCTTCGACCCGGCTCAAGAATTCCACGATTCCGGGCAAGGTGAAATCCGACTGCATGGTGTCCCTCCCCCCATCCACGAAAAAAGCCTTCCATCATGAGCCATGCATGGAAGGCTTTTTCATCCAGCACGTCCCCGCCAGAAAAGAATCAGGCTCTGCCGAACGGCCAAAGAGGGGCGTGATTCCTTTTGCGCCAGTAGACATATCCCCCTGCCAGCGCCGCGGCCACCAGAACCGGACCCCAAGCCCCCAGACCCAATCCCAGGCCCAGACTCAGACCCTTGCCGGCTCCCGCCTGGGTGGCCGTGGTCACGGTCGTGGTGTTGACGGCAAGCCCCTTGGTCAACCCCTTGCCGGTGACGGCCAGGCCGTTTCCGGCGGCGGCCTTGCCCGCGACGGCGGTGTTGCGGGCCAGTTCCGGGATGGCGAAATCCAGGGTGCCGGGTCCGGCCACCGTCATGCTCTCCCCGGCCAGAAGGTCAATGGTGAAATTGGCTGGCATTGCGTGATACTCCCCCAGGTCATGCCCAAATCGGGCGTTCAAAAAAAATGGCACGGCCGCTGTTTTTTTGTTGCACAACAGCCGCTGAAAGGGAATATAG
>JADGCR010000072.1 GCA_015228895.1 Magnetococcales bacterium | reverse complement strand
AACCTCTACCGGGGAGCGTGACGCTCCCCGGACCCCTGCGCCGGTTTATTGGAAAATCCGGGTTCAATCCGCCAGCGGGATGACGCGCTCGGCGAAACGAAGCGCCCGTGCCTCCCGGCTGGTGAAAATCACGCTCGTTTTGTTCTGGTTCCGGCACAAGGTCAGCAAGCGATCCGCGAAATCGGCCTCTCCCGACTCCGACAGGGAGACGCCCGGCTCGTCAACCAGCCACAACCGCACGGAAGCGGCATGCAGCACCGCCATGGCTCCCCGGTAACGCTGGGAGGCGGAAAGCCGTGTCCAGGGGGTGCCGGTCAGGGCCGGCTCCAGGCCCGACCAGGCCATGGCCTCCCCAACCAGCGTTGCCGCACTCCCCTCCGGCAGCCCCAGCCCGATCTCCTCTCCCGGAGTGGCACACAGGAAACGAGTGCCGGGCTCCCGGAACAATACGCCGATGCCCTTTGCCCTGCGCCCGGCGGGCAAAGCGGCGAGATCCACCCCCTCCCACAGGAGCCGTCCCTCCGCAACGGGGAGCAGACCGGCCATCACTTTGAGCAGCCGGGTCTTGCCGCTGCCCTCCCCGCCCAGCACCGCCACCCGCTCTCCGGGCTCAAGCGTCAGATCGAGGCGCGTCCCGCCGGCAGCGACTCCGCGCAGCTCGAGAAGCGGCGGCGTTTCGCCAGCGCTCATCCCTCCGGCTCCTCGCAGGGGGGATGAATGCGGGCCGCGAGACGATGCACCGCTTCCAGAAGGTCGCTGGCCCGGTAGGGCTTGGTGAGAAAATCATCCATCCCCACCTCCAGACCCCGCGCCCGCTCTTCGTGCAACGCACCGGCGCTGATCCCCAGGATGGGAATCTCCGCCACCCGACGACCCGCGCCCCCCTCCCGGATGATCCGGGTGGCTTCGATGCCATCCATTTCCGGCATCTGCACATCCATCAGCACCAGATCGAACCGCTCCCCGCCCAGCCGCTCCAGGGCCACCTTTCCATCCACGGCGTGTTCGACCCGATGGCTATCCTTGCCGAGAATATGGGCGGCCAGGATTCGGTTGTCCACCCCGTCGTCCACCACCAGGATGCGCATGGGTGCCACCGGGGCGCTCTTCTTCGCGCCGGGCTGCGGGCCGCTTCCGTCCGCGCGCCGACCGGAAGCGACCGGGCAGCGCTCAAAACGGGCCAGGAAGTGGAACGTGCTGCCCTGATTCACTCCCGGACTCTCCAGCCACATGCGACCGTCCATGAGTTCCACCAGTTGCCGGGAGATGGTCAGCCCCAGACCGACGCCGCCGAATTTGCGCGTGGTGGAGAGATCGGCCTGGCTGAAGCGGTCGAAAATGAGATCCTGTTTGTCCGGCGCGACTCCCACGCCGGTATCCTGAACCAGGAAATGAAGCGTCATCCGCGCGGGATCGCTCCCTTCCTCCTCCGGCGCTCGCTCCATGCGCACCCGCACCCAGCCCGCCGGAGTGAACTTGATGGCATTGCCCACCAGATTGACCAGCACCTGGCGCAGGCGCAGAGGATCCCCGCGCAAACAGGACGGGAGTGCGGAGTCGATTTCATAAATCAGATTCAATCCCTTGCCCTTGGCGGTGGCTTCCAGGATCTCGCAGGCCATGGCCACCACCTCGCCGGGGTAGAAGCGGGTGCGCTCCAGCTCCATGGCCCCGGCCTCCACCTTGGAGAAGTCGAGAATGCTGTTCAAAAGGGCCAGCAGGGCGTGACCGGAACGCAAAATGATCTCCACATATTGCCGCTGCGTGCCGTTCAGCTCCGAGGCGGCCAGCAGGTCCGCCATGCCGATCACCCCGTTCATCGGACTGCGGATTTCATGACTCATCACCGCCAGGAAGGTGCTTTTGGCCTGATTGGCCGCCTCGGCCGCATCTCTGGCCCGCTCCAGTTCCGCCTGGCGCAGGATGGCGGCGTGGGAGCTGCGGATGTCGCGTCGCATGGCGTCCATGGCCAGGGCGAGCCGTCCCAGCTCGTCCCCCCCGGGCAGCAGAATGACGGAATCCAGATCCCCCTGGCCCAGGGCCTTGGCCGCCTGATCGAGAATCCGCACCGGGTCGGTGACGGTTTTTTTCAACAACAGGAATAACGCCACCGCCAGGATGGCGAAAATGGCCAGGGAACCCGTCGCCAGCCAGCGCACCCGGCTGGCCGCCGCCTGATCCGCATGCCGGGTCAGCAGGCCCAGCTCCACGGCGCCGATGGGTTCGGCATCCTCGGGCTCCACCAGCACCGGAACCCGGAAGATCCGTATCGAAAAGAATTCCGGCGAATTGGGATCGAACTGCTCCGGGGATTGGGCCACCACCCGACCGCTGGTGTCCAGGATGCGCACGAAACCGATCTCTTCCTGAGCCCGGGCCAGACGATGCACATAACCGTTGAGCAAGGTGTGGTCCAGGGTGAGAAGCGGTTCGATGGAGAACATGGCCGCCGCCGTGGCCAGGGAGGTGCCCTGATTCTGGATCTGGGCGCGCAGGGAGCGCTGTTCGGCCGCGATGGCGCTCCAGCCCAACAGCAGGGTCATGAGGCCAGCCAGCACCAGCGTCGAGCCGATCACCTTCACATCCAGGCGCAAGCCCTGCCAGATCTTCGCAAGCCGCATCGAATCCGCTCCAGGTGGAAAGGGTCCTTTTTCGTTTCCGTATACACTATGACATGGCCGGGCTCCCCAAGGCCAGTGCATCGATTGACCCATCCCCTGCGGCCATTTTGTGTCCACGGCGCTTGCGGAATTGAAAAAATGCGCCAGCAGTGACTTTTGCGCAGGCATTCCCTTTTCAAATGGTCCGAAAAGAGGTAATTATCATTACTTAGTCAGATTTCCGGCAGGTCGATTCCGTGCCGAAAAGATCGCTCACTGGATATATTAAAGAAGGAGGTTAAGCATGGAGGAGGCCGTCATCGTTGCCGCGGGACGCACTGCCATCGGCAAATTTCTGGGAACCCTGGCCGGAGTATCGGCAAGTGAACTGGGCGCCACGGTTATCAAGGGGCTGTTGGAAAAGAGCGGCTTGCAGCCGGATCAGATCGACGAGGTGATCCTCGGACAGGTGCTGACCGCCGGCGTCGGCCAGAATCCGGCCCGGCAAACCACCCTGGGAGCCGGTCTGCCGGTGACCACCCCGGCCATGACCATCAACAAGGTGTGCGGCAGCGGTCTCAAGGCCGTGGCCCTGGCAGCACAGGCGATCCGCTGCGGCGATGCCCGTACCGTCATCGCCGGCGGTCAGGAGAACATGAGCGCATCCCCTCACTGCGTGCCCAACTCCCGCGCCGGCACCAAGATGGGGGAGTGGAAGCTGGTGGACACCATGATCAGCGATGGCCTCTGGGATGTCTTCAACGACTACCACATGGGCTGTACCGCCGAGAACATCGCCAAACAGTACGGTTTTTCCCGCACCGATCAGGATGCCTTCGCGGCCGCCTCCCAGCAGAAGACCGAGGCGGCGCAGCAGGCGGGTCGCTTCAATGACGAGATCATCCCGGTGGAGATCAAGCAGCGCAAGCAGCCATCCACCTTCTTCACGGTGGATGAATTCCCCCGCGCCGGCACCACGGCGGAATCCCTGGCCAAGATTCCCCCGGCCTTCGACAAGGCGGGTACCGTCTCCGCCGGCAACGCTTCCGGCATCAACGACGGCGCCGCCGCGGTAGTGGTCATGGCCCGTTCCGCAGCCGAAGCCCTGGGCCTCAAGCCCATGGCGCGGGTGGTGGCCTATGCCAGCGCCGGGGTCGATCCCAGGATCATGGGCACCGGTCCCATTCCGGCGGTGAAGAAGTGTCTGGAAAAGGCGGGCTGGCAGATCGGCGATCTGGATCTGATCGAGGCCAACGAGGCCTTCGCGGCCCAGGCCATGTCGGTCAACGCGGATCTGGGCTGGGATCTCTCCAAGATCAACGTCAACGGCGGCGCCATCGCCCTGGGTCATCCCATCGGCGCGTCGGGCGCCCGCATCCTGGTCACCCTGTTGCACGAGATGGCCAGGCGGAACCTGAAAAAGGGCCTGGCCACCCTTTGCATCGGTGGTGGCATGGGCGTCGCACTGGCCGTCGAGCGTCAGGGCTGATACCAATTTGCAGTTGACGGAGGAACAAGGCGGCAAGGAACGGGCGACGGGACAGTACAGCCAGTACGGCGAGGAGGGAGCGACGCAGCCAACGCAGTTACTCCTATGAATGCAAATTGGCATGACGCATTTCCCGGGAGAGTCCAACGGACGGGGGGTTGGCCCCCCGCCTGGAAAAAGTTCATCAACCAGACGAGAGGAGAACGGATTCATGAGTGGAAAAGTGGCTTTGGTGACAGGCGGTCCCGGCGGCATCGGTACCGAGATTTGCAGAACCTTGAGCCGGGAAGGATATCGCGTCGTCGCCACCTGCGCCCCGGTCTTCGAGTGCCCCAATCTGGATCAGTGGAAGCAGAACCTGAAGGATGAAGGGTTCGACATCAAGGTCTACGAGGCCGATGTCGCCGACTTCGAATCCTGCCGTCAGGCGGTGGAGAAGATCGAAAGCGAGGTCGGTCCGGTGGATGTCCTGGTCAACTGTGCGGGCATCACCCGGGACGCGGTCATGAAGAAAATGAGCCCGCAGCAGTGGAACGAGGTGATCGGCGTCAATCTGGACAGCGTTTTCAACATGACCCGTCAGGTGTTCCCCGGCATGCTGGACCGGGGTTATGGCCGCATCGTCAACATCTCTTCCATCAATGGCCGCAAGGGACAGTTCGGTCAGGCCAACTATTCGGCCGCCAAGGCCGGCATGCACGGCTTCACCATGGCCGTGGCCCAGGAAGGGATCCGCAAGGGGGTGACGGTCAACACCATCAGCCCCGGCTATGTGGCCACCGAAATGGTGAAGAAGATCCGTGAGGAGGTCTTGCAATCCATCATCGCCCAAATTCCGGCGGGTCGCCTGGCGGAACCCTCCGAAATCGCCCGTGTGGTGACTTTCCTGGCCTCCGAGCAATCCGGTTTCATCACCGGGGCCAACATCGACATCAACGGCGGTCAGTTTATCCACTGACCTTGGCCCAGGCGTTTGCGAGGCGCGCTTCCCCATGGATGAGACACCGGTTCGCATCATCAAGAAATACGCCAATCGACGCCTTTACGACACCGAGCAATCGGCCTACATCACCCTGGAAGGGGTGCAGGATCTGGTCAAGAACCGCATCCCCTTCCAGGTGGTGGACAACCGCACCGGAGCCGATTTGACGCGCCTGATCCTTTTGCAGATCATCAGCGAGCAGGAGGACAAGGGGCGCCCGGTCTTCGACGCCGATGTCCTGCAAATGATCATCCGTTTTTACGGAGACGCCTTGCAGGGCGCCCTCGGCGAATGGATGAAGCTCAGCATGGATCTCTTCATGGATCAGAAAAACCGCTTCCAGACCGGGCCGGATCCCATCACAGTGGTCTCCGAGATGGGACGGCGCAATCTGGAATTGTGGCACTCCATGCAGGAGAGCCTCTTCACCCTTTCCCTGGGGGGCAAACCCTCCGGAAAGAAACCGGAAGAGTAACTGTTGGTTATTCGTCAGCGGTCCTGTTGGGGCCGCTGTGAATTTTTTTAAAAAAAAAGATTTGACATGCCAGGAAAGTCATCTTATGCTGCACTGCAACATTGTTGCATTGCGGCGTTTTGCAACGACAACATGAACCCAATCAGAAAGGACCCGGACCATGGACAACAATAAAGTTGCCGAGCGGATGACGGAATTGACCAAAAAAATGATGGATTCCATTTCCGATCTGCAAAAGATCAATGACCGCACCGTGCAGGAATTGACCAAGCAGCAACTGGAAGCCGCGGAAGGGTTCATCACTGCGGGCGCCAAGCAGCTCAAGGAGTTGAGTTCGGCCAAGACCGTCCAGGAAGCGGTTTCCACTCAGGCCGACATCGCCACCAATCTCGGCAAGATGATGGTGGAAAACGCCAAGCGCACCATGGACGTTCTGACCCAGGGACAAAACGAGCTCAAGGATCTCATCGAGAAGAACATCTCCAAGCTCGTGGAAGAAGCCAAGGCCAGCCTGGAATAAGGATTCGCATTACGAAATTCCCGTCTGGTTTAGGGGCGGCCTCCCCGTTTGGCGAGGAGGTAGGCTACAACTGCCCCGATGCAACGGCGCAGGGACGCGCCGTCCAATTCAAGACCGAGCCCGTAACGGGCTTTCATCAAGGAGTTGCCCATGGACAACAATCCGTTTTCCACCGAGTGGATGACCGGGTGGAGCGACCTCCAACGCAAAATTTGGGAAGACTGGTCGGAAGTGACGCAAAGCACCTGGTCCAAGAATTTCCAGGCCGAGACGCCGTTGAATTTCTTCCGTGACGGAATGAACCGCTGGCCGGGCATGATGTCCGGATCCGTCGCGCCGGAGAGCATGGCGGTCAAGCATGCGGTTTCCGCCATGGAGAATTTTCTGCGCATGGGCAAGGAGGTGTTCCGGAGCTTTCAGAACGCCTCGGAAGCGCCCAATCCCGCTTCGGACTGGACCGCACAACTGGAGCGCGCCATTCAGGCCGCCAAGGATATGTTCTCCAATTCCAGCAATCCCCTGGGCGCTCTGGCTGGAATGGCTGGAATGGCTGGAATGGGTGGAATGGGTGGAATGGGTGGCGGCGAGGATCTCTCCTCCCTGTGGAACCGTCCCCTCAAGGCCTGGAACGATTTTCTCACCACCAATCCGGCTTTTGCCAACGAAGCCATGCGTACCATGCTCTCCGGGGGACAATCCCTTGATGAGCAGATGAACCGGATTCTTTCCATGCCCGGTCTGGGTTTCAACCGGGAGCGACAGGAGAAGCTCCAGGAGGGGATGCGGCTGAGCCTGGAGTATCGCAAGGCGGCGGAGGAGTTCCAGAATCTCACGCGGATTTCCAACCATCGCGCCTTGGATCTTTTGCATAAGAAGCTGCTGGAATTGGCCGCCGAGGGCAAATCCTTGCAGACCCTGCGGGAACTTTATGTCCTGTGGGTGGATTGCAGCGAGGAGGCCAACGCTGCCATGGTGACCACCAGAGAGTTCAATGAACTCAACGCTCGCATGACGAACGCCCTGATGCGGGTGCGCGGCCACATGGTGGAATCGGTGGACAACACCCTCTCGGCCATGCACATGCCCACCCGGCGCGAGTTGGACAGCGCCCATCGGCAGATCGCCCAGTTGAAGCGCCGGGTGCAATCCCTGGAGGACGAAATCAAGGAATTGCGCACCAATGACGCCGGTTCCGAGATCAACGCGCTGCGGGACGACATGGAAAAGCTGGGTGTGCGCCGTTTGCGCGATGAGCTGGCGGATCTGAAAAAGCGCTTCCAGGACTCCCTGCACGCCGCGCCGGTGGAGGTTCCCGCCGAGGAAGCGGTCGTGGTGGAGAAGAGTGCCGTCAAGAAACCGGTGCGCATGGGCAATCGTCCCGCCGCCGGTGGATCTGTCCAGAAAGGAGAATAATCCATGTTTCCGATTGCCATCAATCCGGAAAAGGCGGTGGAGGAGCTGGCCCGTTTCAACAAGAAGCTGGCCGCCGGTTTCAAGACTCTGTCCGAAGTGGGGACCATCGAGTCCGGCGTGACCGCCAAGGAGGCGGTTTACCGGGAGGACAAGATGACCCTCTACCATTTCACCCCCCGGGTGGATACCCCGCACCGGGTGCCCGTCCTGGTGGTTTATGCCCTGGTCAACCGGCCCTACATGGCCGACCTCCAGGAGGATCGTTCCATGATCCGGGGCCTGTTGGACGCCGGCATGGATGTTTATCTCATCGACTGGGGCTATCCCGACGCTTCGGACCGCTATCTGACCCTGGACGATTACATCAACGGATACATCAAGCGCAGCGTGGATTTCATCCGCGACCGGCACGACATCTACCGGATCAACCTGCTGGGCATCTGCCAGGGCGGCACTTTCAGCCTCTGTTTCAGCGCCCTGCATCCGGACCGGGTGCGCAATCTGGTGCCCACGGTCACCCCGGTGGATTTCCACACCCCGGACAACCTGCTCAGCCTGTGGGCCAGGAACGTGGATATCGATCTGCTTGTGGATACCCTGGGCAACATTCCGGGTGATATGCTCAATCTCACTTTCCTCTCCATGAATCCCTACCGTCTGACCGGGCAGAAATACCTGGACATGGTGGATCTCCTGGACGAGCCGGTGAAGCTGAAGAATTTCCTGCGCATGGAGAAGTGGATCTTCGACTCTCCGGATCAGGCCGGCGAGGCGTTCCGGCAGTTCCTCAAGGATTTCTTTCAGCGCAACGGTCTGATCAAGGGGGTGGTGAAAATCGGCGATCAACGGGTGGATCTGGCCAACGTCACCATGCCGGTCCTCAACGTCTACGCCACCAAGGATCACCTGGTGCCGCCCAATGCCTCCAAGGCCTTGAAGCAGTATGTCGGCAGCAGTGATTACCAGGAGCTTCCCTTCAACGGCGGACACATCGGCCTCTATGTGAGCGGTCGTTCCGTGGAGGTTCCCCCCGCCATTGCCAACTGGCTCAAGGAGCGTGGCTGATTCTTTGTTCCGGTCCGGCGTTTGATGCGCCGGACCGGATCCGGGTCTGCCGTGCCGTCGCGCGGGGAAAGAGTTCATGTCCTGGGATCTTTTGGCGTTGCTTTTCATTCTCGGCCTGGTCTGGGGCAGTTTTCTCAACGTCTGCATCCATCGTCTCCCCCTGGAGGAGAGCATCGTCTTTCCGGGGTCGCACTGTCCCTCCTGTCAGCAGGCCATTGCCTGGCATGACAACATCCCCCTGTTGAGTTGGTTATGGCTTAAAGGGCGCTGCCGTCATTGCCGGGAGTCCATCTCCGCCGTATATCCCATCGTCGAGTTGGCCACCGGGATTCTGACTTTGTCCACCTTGTGGCATTTCGGACTCACCCCCACCGGTTTTGCTCTTCTGGTTTTGGGTTATGCCCTGGTGACCTTGACGGTCATTGATTTTTTCCATTACATCCTGCCGGACCGGATCACTTTGCCCGGTGTGGTCATCGGTCTCATTTTGGCGGCGATGCCCTGGTTCGCGCCGCCGCTGGCCTCTCTGGAGAGTGCGCTTTGGGGCGCCGGAGCCGGGGGAGGCGGTTTGTGGCTGTTCGGCTGGTTGTTCATGAAAATCACCGGCAAGGATGGGCTCGGTCTGGGGGATGTGAAGCTCACCGCCATGCTGGGGGCCTGGCTTGGATGGCAGGCGCTGCCTTTCGTCATTTTTTTCTCTGCCCTCATTGGCGCCGTGGTTGGGATCACCTGGATTCTGATTTCGGGTCGTGACCGCACGCTGCCCATTCCTTTCGGACCTTATTTGTGTTTGGGCGCCTGGGGTTATCTTTATCTCGGTCCGGCGGTCTATTCCTGGTATTTTGGCCATTTGCTCTCCGTGTCGTACTGATGCGGAATTTCTGAAATCGGCGTCAGAAAGCCGAAAAGCCGCCGCAGGCGGCAACCATTGGAGGGGTCCGGGGAGCGTCACGCTCCCCGGTAGGGTCTGGGACAAAGTCCCAGGATTTTGGTTTTTGCTTTGGCGCGCTTTTTACAGCAAGCTGTTTTCGCGCAGCGAAAACAGCGCAAGCGCGCACTCTTCGCCCGGAGCATTGCCGCTGTTTGGCAATGCTCCGGGCATTTTCACCGGGCAAGCCGCTTGCGGCGGCTGGTGGGCGCGCCGCGCGGATTGCTGCGCAATCCGC
>JADGCR010000071.1 GCA_015228895.1 Magnetococcales bacterium | reverse complement strand
GGTTGGGGGCTCACCGGGGGTGGGGAGTTGTCCTCTTTCCAGCAGCAACTGGGCCACGACGCGGGCGCGACTGACGCCGGTTTCCTCCGCGACCGCGTCCAGTTGAGCCAGTTCCTCGTCCTGCAGCCAAATCTCCACCCGCTTCATGCCTTCCAGACGACGTTTGCGATAGGCCATGACGCGCGTGGATGGGGTGTCGTGAATTTTTTTCTGGGCCATGTTTTTTGTTCCTCCCACGTTTTTTGTACCTGTTCAGCACACCTTGTTCCATGATACTAACGAAAACGGAAGCGATCCACCATTCCCTTTCCTTCAAAGAGGCTGGATAAAAACATGTCACAGCTTGTCAGTCCCAACGCCGTCTGGCAACCCGCCACCATTTCCCGACTGGATCGGGAGCGTTTGAACGGGCATCGGAGTTTCATCTTGTGGTTTACCGGACTCTCCGGCTCCGGCAAGTCCACCATGATTCACCAGGTGGAGACCATCCTCCATTCCGCCCGTCACCATACCTGCTCCCTGGACGGGGACAACGTGCGCTACGGACTGTGCGGAGACCTGAAATTCTCCAACGCGGACCGGGTGGAGAACATCCGCCGGATCGGCGAGGTCTCCAAGCTGATGCTCAATGCGGGTTTGATCGTGCTGTGCGGTTTCATCTCCCCGTTTCGCGCCGATCGGCAGCGGGTGCGGACCCTGGTTGGAGAGGACGATTTCATCGAGATCTATTGTCACTGCCCCCTGGAAGTGTGCGAGGAACGGGATGTCAAGGGGCTGTATCGCAAGGCCAGGGCCGGGGAGATCCCGGAGTTCACCGGCATCTCCTCTCCCTACGAACCACCGGAAGCGCCGGAATTGGTGCTGAATACCGGGTTCGACACCATCGAACTCTGCGCCCGACAGGTGATCGACCTGCTGGAGGCCAGGGAACTGTTGCCCAAACCCTGACCGGCGCCCCCCGGGGTTCCGGCCTCCGGGATCTTCGACAAAATAAGTGTGCAATAACAATCATGTAAAACCGGAAAAAGGGTGGGTTCCGGCGAAAATTCCGCTTGACAAGCGGTGGGTCGAATCTCGATGATGACTCACCAGCAAAGATGCGGATTGCTGCGCCAGTGTCGGACATCGACACTTTCGATCACCGGGGAGAGCGGCCATGGCACCAGTTCCTGTGAAGAATCACGCGGGCAAACCCTCCGTGAGCTTGCCTTTCTGGTTGTTTTTCCTGGGAGGCCTGGGTGTCGGGGTGATCGGTTTCGCCGGGATGCATTTCCTGTTCATGGATGGGTTCACCAACAGCCTGGAAATGTGCGTCTCCTGTCATGAGATGGAAGGGGTCTACAAGGAGTACCAGCAGAGCATCCACTACAAGAATCCCTCCGGCGTGCGGGTGGTCTGCGCCAACTGCCACATTCCCCACGGCAAAGGGGTGGGGGACTACCTGGACAAACTGCTGGACAAGGTGTTCGTGGGGGGACGCCACCTCTATCATCATCTCATCGGCACCTACCCGGATGCCGCCTCCTTCGAAAAGGCCCGCTACCGGCTGGCCCGGAATGTCCTGGAGAACATGCGGAAACGCGACTCCAGGGAGTGCCGTCAGTGCCACACCTACGAGGCGATGCAGTTCGCCGACCAGCAGCGCTCCGCCGCCAACAAACACGAACGGATGATGAAGGAAGGGACCAAGACCTGCATCGATTGTCATCTCGGCATTGCCCACGAGGAACCCCGGGAACCGGTCGCTCAGGAAAACGATGGCAAATAACGGGAACGCACCGAGGTCAATCATGAACACACCTGATCCCCTGGAAAATCGTTGTGACCTTGGCGAAATGGCCAGGCGAACGGGACGAGGCGGCCCGCGCGTCATGCTCCTCGCCCTGACGTTCTGGTTCGGCGCGACCCTGTCGCCCTGCTCCACGGGCCATGCGGAAACCTCGGAAAAGGATCGCTACGTCCAATCGGTCATCACCATGATCCGCATGCACTCGGAGGCCATTCGTCAGCTCGCCACCCACGATTTCAAATACAGTCGCAATCTGGCCCGGCACGCCACCGCTCTCCACAATACCTTCGGCCTGCTCGGTCCGATGGAACGGCATGCCGGCGACGCGGCCCTGCTGCAAAAAAAGGGGCGGGGGGGGACGGCTCTCAGGGAGGAGGATTTCGACAAAATGGCGGATCAATGCCAGAAATCCATGAAGCGCCTCTATCACTCCTCCATTCAGCACATGGAGAAGGCGGATGGAGCGGATCGGGTCCTGAAAGCGCTGGATGATCTGCAGGGCAGATGCACCGCCTGCCACGACCTGCTGGAGGGGGTCGCGCCGGAGGTGTGGGGCGCCTCCAGGTCAGTCAGGTGATGCGGCCGATTTTTCCCTGGGGCGGCGGTTTTCTCGTGGCAATCACGCGGGGTTGATGCTAGCCTTGGACAGGTTGTCGCAAGGACGCGCCGGCAGTATGATGCATATCATGAACTTCCCCGATCGATTGATGTGGCAATGAAACAGACCCAGTGGTTCATGGCGGTTGGCATCGTTTTCAGTCTGGGTGTTTTCCTGTTGGCTGTTTTCGCCGAGGATCCCTGGGTGGATCACGCCTACAACAAGGCTCCCCCCATCGCCGCCGGCGTGCCGGCTCCCCATCGGGACGGACGCGACCGGATGACCTGCTCCAGTTGTCACGAAATCATCGCCAGCAGGCTCAACGGCACTCCCCGGGCCATTCCCCCGTTGGCGGCCAACGCCCCCGTCCCCCCTTCCCACCGGGACGGACGGGAGAAGATGACCTGTGCCAATTGCCATACCATGCTTTCCCCCCCCAAGGTCTCCTCCACCCCCACGGTCCGCAGCGTGACCGTGGCCCTGACCTCCCCCACCGCGCCGCCCCGCACCCCCGCGACCGCGGCCCTGGACCCGGAGTGGCACGAACGGTTCCTCCCCACCCGCTTTCAGGGCAAGATCCTCCAGGTGGTGGAAAACTCTCCCCGGTCTGGCCGATTGAATACCCACATCCTGGTTCACAACGGGATCAACGCCCCCGTTTGGATCAATCTGGCCCCGAAATGGTTTTTGCGGCAGGCGCGATGCCAGGTGGGCGCCGGGATGTTCGTCAAAGGGATGGCCTTCCAGGAGATGGGCTCCCCGGCCAAGGCGCTGCGCTACGCCCAAAGCGTTGCGGTCAACGGCCACCAGTGCGTTTTGCGTGACAACCATCTACGCTCCGCCTGGCTCCACAACCCCGCGCCGGATCAGGACGAAGAGTAGGCCCATGCCCATGGACGCAACCACATGAACACCGAGCGCAACAATACCCTCTACCTGCTCGCCACCTTCAGCACGCTGATGATCGCCCTGACCATCGCTCTGCAACCCCTCTATCTGGACGACGCCCTGCGCATCCCATACGAGGAGAGTGGCGTCATCAACGCCCATCTGGTGGTGGTCACCGAACTCGTCAGCGTTCTGTTCATCGGTTACATCAGTTTCGTCAAACGACCCTCGACCTCCTGGCTGCCGCTGTTCCTCGGTTTCCTGGTGGCCGGGATCGGGGCCATCCTCGCCCCGTTGAGCCACGAAACCCAAGGGGCGATCGGTCTGCAAGGACTGACATTCTATTATCTCATGCGCGTCATGATCTCCCTGGGCAGCCATGTCGCCCAACTGGAAATCACCAGAACGGTTGGGGAGTTCTCCCTCAAGGAGTCCCTCCCCGACATGACGATCAACAGGATCATCATGATGCTCATCGGCGGGGGCGTGATCTGCGCCATTCTGATGCAGATCCCCCACAACGCCGGACAGGTTTACGGCGTGATGGCGCTGACGGCGCTGACAGGCATCCTGGGGGCCTGGCTGGTCAAACAGAAGCTGGCTCCCCGGTCCGGGGAGACCGGGTTTCCTGAGGCGTCGGGGGTCGAACGCGATCTGACCTGGCGGCTGCTGACCCAGGATCCCCGCATGCAACTGAGTCTGGCCGCCGCTTTTTTTGTCCGCGCGGATCTGATCGTCCTGAGCCTGTTTCTGTCCATGTGGCACATTTCCATCGCCGACCTGATCGGCGTCAGCCGGGTGCATGCCGCAGCCCACGCCGCCGCGTTGATCGGATTGGCGGGTCTGGTCGCCCTGCTCGCCATGCCCTTCTGGAAAAGAGGCATGGCCGAATACAGCCGCGTCGTCCTGCTGGCCGCCACCCTCGCCATTTCCACCCTGGGATATCTGCTCATGGGGCTGGTGGTCAACCCCTTCACCTGGCCGGTGGTGATTCCCTTGGCCCTGATCGGGTTCGGACTGGGTGGCCTGCTGATTCTGCCCGGCGTGTTGACCAGGGAGCTGCTGCCCCGATCCATGCAGTCCAGGGTGCTGGGCCTGTTTCATCTGGCGGGGGGGATCGGCGTGATCGTGCTGGTGCAAAGCGGCGGCTATTTTTTCGATGCCGTGGGACCGCGATCCCCCTTCGCCCTGATGGGAACCGGCACTCTGCTGTTGCTGTTTTACGCCCTGTGGTTGGTCTGGAGCGGGTGGAACGAAACCGCCGGTCATCAACTCCTGACCGCGAAACGGTCCCGCCTGGAGCTGAAACCGATGGTGTTCATGCTCTCCCTGCTCCCTCTGCTCTGGCTGGTGGGCAGAATCCTGCTCAGCGGTTACACGCCGGGGAGCGCCCTGGGACAGATGCCGGTTGGCTTCATCAACCGCTATCTGGGGGACTGGGCCTTCAATTTCCTGTTGATCTCTCTTTCATTGCGTCCCATCGCCGAACTCACAGGCATCAAAATGTTCGCCCGTTATCGGCGCATGATTGGTTTGTACGCCTTTTTTTATGCCCTGTTGCATGTCGTCTCGTTTGTCTGGCTGGAGTGGAACCTCAACTGGAACGATATCCTGGTGGATATCCTGAAAAGGAAATTCACCCTCCTGGGGGTGTTCGCCTTCCTGCTGCTGCTGCTCCTGGCCTGGACTTCCACCAACAAGGCCATCAGGCAACTGGGCCTCCAGCGCTGGCAGAAACTCCATCGACTGACCTATCTGGCCAACCTGCTGATCGCCGGCCATTTCATTTTCGCCGCCACCCACGACAATGGCGAGCCTTACGTCTACCTGATCATTGTGGTACTCTTGTTGTTGTATCGTCTCACCCACGCGCCCCGGCCATCGAAAGCCCTACCGGTCTGAATGGCATGAAATCCCTTTTGCGCACCGATCATCAGGTGTACGATTGTGCCCGATTGTCAGTCTGTTGGTGTTCACGTTTCAATCTCAATTGCGATGAGGTGTGCCATGAACCGCGCGCGCATTTCCGGGGGGTGTTTCCCGGTGCTGATCTTTCTCGGTTGGCTGACTGCGCTCCAGACGGGTTGGTGCGCAGAGTCCACGGATTGGCAAGGTTTGCCCGAGGACGTGGGCCGGGAGGAGGTGTTTTCCACCTGTCAGGCCTGTCACTCCCTGGCCTTGGTTCATCGCAATCTCTTATAATGTCCTCCATGACCTCGCACCCCGATCGCGTTTTCCGACGCCGTTTGACAGCGCGATTGACAATCAAGGCAAGACAAAGGAGGTGGTTTTGAATTATTTTAACTATAAAATTATATTTTTTATTGTTATTCCAGGAATCTTTCTGTCGTTTGCATCGTTCGATACCATGCAGGATCTGCTTCAGGATCATTCCAGGCAGGAATTTTATTGGTTGGGCAAGGATCGCATCGGCACCGTCAAAAAGGGATTGAAGGATTCGGTGCAGGCCGTGGAGGTCTTTGGGGATGTGATGAACTCCATTGGTCCGAAAAACATCGTTTTTGAGCCGATCGCCGGCACCTATCTCGACAAGATCGCAACCCTCAAGGAGTTGATGTGGGTGCCCAGGATTCCGGAAGGGGAGTTCGCCGCTGTTCGGCAGCGATGGTCCGTCCAGTCCGGCCCGCCTGGCGAGAATCCGCTTCAGAAAAACTTCAAAATGGTGGCTGACGCCAATGGCGGAAATTATTATTTTCCGTTGTTGTTGGCCAGGGGCCATTCCCAACTGTTTCGACCAGGATACGATGTGGCTTCGGATGAGCTTCTGTTTTCCCTGCTGCGACAGGCCGAGAAGGTCGGGCAGACGGTGGTGGGCACGATGAAGCTGCATGCGCAGGTCGTGATGCAAACAAAAATAATGGTGGTTGTGCCTCTGCGTGATCCACAAGAGGCCATCGAGGGGTTTGTCCTGGGGATGTTCGATCTGGAGGAGATCGTGCAACAGGCGATCAGTCTCCTGGAGCCGCGCGGCATGCAGGTGTTGATCGTGGACCGGGATCGGCATGGAGTCGGACAATTGGTGGACGCCTACTACAGTCGTCTGGAGCAGCAGCCGCAGAATCGCATGGATCTGGACCATTGGCAGGAGTGGTTGCGAAGACAGCCTTATGTGGTGCAGGAGACGGTGCAGGTCGCGAACCGGATGTGGCAGGTGAACGCCATTCCCATCAAGAACGTTCTGAGCGGAGAAGAGTTCCCCTACACACCGTGGATCATCCTGTGTGGTGGCAACGCCATCACCCTGATCGTTGCGGTGTTCTTGTTTCATATCGGGCGCAATTTGCGCGAAAGAAACCGTCTGTACGCTGAACTGGAACAGTCCACCACCAAGCTGCGCATTCTGTTCAATCAATCCCCGGATACCATCATGACCGTTTCCCGCGAGGGCACTGTCTTGTTATCCAATCGCTCCGAATTCCGTTCGATGGAGAGCATGCTGGGGTTGCATCAACCAGAACTGCTTGACTGGTATTTTCATGCCCTGCGCAAGGTTTATGAAACCGGTGAGATGGATCACTTCCAGTTTCCGGTGACCGAAAACGAATGGTGCGAGGTGCGGTTCGTGCCCATCCGCAGCGAGGGAAGAATCGCGGAGGTGATGATCCTGAGTACCGACATCAGCGAAAAACACGCCCAACAGGAGCAGGCCATACGCCATTCCCGTCTGGCCTCCCTGGGTGTGCTGGCCGCGGGCATGGCCCACGAGATCAACAACCCAAACAATACGATTCATTTCAATATCGCCAGCCTGCTGAAAAGTTGGCCGGATCTTTGCGCAGTCCTGCAAGGATACCGTCAGGAGCATGGGGAGTTCAGCGTGGGGGGGGTGGCGGTGGAGCATGCCGTCGAAATGCTGCCCAAATTGATGGAAAGCATCAAAAGAAATGCCCAGCGCATCGCGATGATTGTGGACAATCTCAAACGCATGGCGCGACAGGATAAGGGCGATTTTTCCAACAAGGTGGATTTCATCAAGGTGATCAGGAATGTGATTTCGATTTTGCAGCATCAGATCAAACGCCATACCGATCACTTTGAAGTGGCGCTGCCAGCCGAACTCCCCTTGATGGTCGGCAATACCCTGCAACTGGAGCAACTGTTCATCAATTTATTGATCAATGCCCTGCACGCCTTGCCAGACAGGGCCGCCGCCGTCAAAATCGTCGTCACCCTGTCAGAGGATGCGCACTGGGTGCTCGTCAAGGTGGAGGATGAGGGGGTCGGAATGTCGGAACAGGAACAGGCCAGCATGTATACGCCCTTTTATACCACAAAGATCGACCAGGGAGGGATTGGCATGGGGTTGTCCATTGTGTGGAGTATCGTGCAGCATCATGGGGGGCAGATCGACACCACCTCCCAACCCGGTCGGGGCACGGTCATCTCCGTGCGACTGCCCATCGGCAACACGCGGATTGAACCGGCATGAAAGGTTCCGACGCCTCCTTGCCCCTGGTGCTGTTTATCGACGACGAGGAAGATGAACTGATCTCCACCCGCTACCTCCTGGAAGCCCATGGCATCGCCCCGGTAGCCACCATCCAGGACCCCAGAAAGGTGATGGACGCGCTGGCCAAGACGCCACCCATCATGGTGATCCTGGATTTGATCATGCCCCATCTTCCCGGTCAGCTCCTGTTGTCCCAGATGCTCCGGGCGTTTCCCTCGTTGCCGGTGGTGGTGGTGACCGCCTCCCAGGATGTGGAAACCGCCATCCATTGCATGAAGGAGGGAGCGTTCGATTATCTCATCAAGCCGGTGGAGGAGAACCGCTTGATCTCCGCAGTGCGGCGCGCCCTGGAGGTGAGTCATTTGCGTCGCCACGTGGGGGTGTTGCGCCAGACCCTGTTCAGTCATCGCCTCAAGCACCCTGAGGCTTTCGCGGCCATCCTGACCCGCAACAGCCGGATGATCTCGGTTTTCCAGTACATCGAGGCCATCGCCGAATCCAACGAACCGGCGTTGATTACCGGCGAGACCGGGGTGGGCAAGGAGATGATCGCCACCACCATACACCACCTGAGCCGGAAATCCGGACGACTGGTGGCCCTCAATGTGGCCGGTCTGGATGACAACATGTTCTCCGATACCCTGTTCGGCCATACGAAGGGATCTTTCACCGGCGCGGAAAAGGAGCGTGAGGGATTGATCTCCCAGGCGACCGACGGAACCCTGTTCCTGGACGAAATCGGTGATCTGGGGGCCGCTTCCCAAGTCAAGTTGTTGCGTTTGCTGCAGGATGGCACCTATTATCCCCTTGGTTCCGACGTGCCGAAAATGTGTCGGGCGCGCATCGTCGCCGCCACCAACAAAAACCTTCAGCAACTCATGACGAAAGACCAGTTTCGTCAGGATCTGTTTTTCCGTCTCTCCAGCCATCCCCTGGAGATCCCCCCCCTGCGCAAACGGGCGGACGATCTCCCCCTGCTGATCGATTTCTTTCTTCAGGAGGCCACCACCGCCATGGACAAACCGGGGGTGCGCGTCCCCGCCGAGCTTTACACGCTGTTGTCCGTGTATCACTTTCCCGGCAATATCCGTGAACTGCGCGCCTTGATTTTCAATGCCGTGGCCCAGCATCGCTTTGGACCGGTACTTTCCATGGACAGTTTCAAACAGATCATTCAGAACCAGATCAACACCAGCGAAACCAATGGGGAGCGTGACGAGGATGAAGCCTGTCTGGAAATCCCCGGACGTTTTCCCACTCTGAAGCACGCCGAAGAGTTTCTCATCCAGGAGGCCATGCGCCGCGCCGACAACAACCAGGGAATCGCGGCGACACTGCTGGGTGTCAGTCGTCAGACGCTCAATTATCGTCTGGCCGCCCGCAAACGCATTCCCTGATTCGTCTGGAGTCGGGGCGTGTCAACCCTGTCAACCCTGTCGTGATTTTATTGAGCCAAGGTTTAATCAAATCAATCCATTGAGCGGAAAACCATTTGGTCCTGCAAAAAGATTTGCACCCCCCTTTCGCCCCACGCTTTTGTCGTGAACTCTGTAATCTTCTGAAAAAACAGCAAAAATCAAGAACGCACTCATTGGCACAAATCGTGGGATACACAATGGCAGGCACTCAAGCCGCTCATCCGGGATGGCGCGACTGGCGTCCATGCCGACCGACAGGATGAGGTGGTATCAGAGTGCTTTCCACTGTTTTCATTTCACTGGTCTGTTCTGACAGGGACACCCAAGAAATGATTACTAATATAATAATATGTATGGAAAGGAAAAGAAGAAAGATGAATACAGCAAATCTCTCATTGTTTGGGCGGACCAAGGCGTTGGAAACCAAAATCGACGCGTTCCTGGATGTACTGTCGGAGACCAACATCTATTTCAAGGCGGGCATCGCCTATTTTCTGGAGGCGGGTGGCAGCAGTTCCACCGCCTTTCTGCAAAAGGTCAAGGAAGTCAGCGCCAAGGAGAGCCATGGAGACGAATTGCGCCGCCACATCGAAGCGGAGTTGTATGTGCAATCCCTGATCCCCGATTTTCGCGGCGATGTCCTCAGCCTGCTGGAAGACCTGGACAACCTGGTCAATGTGATCGAGGAGAACCTGTTG
>JADGCR010000070.1 GCA_015228895.1 Magnetococcales bacterium | reverse complement strand
TGGCCGGACTGGCGGCCGATTTTCCGGTGCCCGTCTTGTGTGTGGTGCAACTGGATCCCGACTTCCACGCCCCCTTTGTCCGCTGGCTGGGGCGACAGACCTCCATGCTGGTTCAGGAGGGCGCCCATGGGGAGATGCCCATGGCGGGATCGGTCTATTTCCCTCCAGCCGGGCAGCACCTGATTCTGGACCGGCAGGGGTGTCTGGCCCTCTCCCAGGCCGCGCCGGTCGCGGGTCACCGTCCCTCCATCACGGTCACCATGGAGTCGGTGGTGGAGTATTTCGCCGGGGCGATCATCGGGGTCCTGTTGACCGGCCTCGGCCAGGACGGGGTGCGCGGTCTGGCGGCCATGGCCCATGCCGGAGGCGTGACCCTGGTCCAGGACGAAGCCACCGCCCTGGCGTTCGATCTGCCCCGTCAGGCGATTGAACTGGGAGCGGTGACCCACATCCTCACTCCCGACGCCATGGCGCGGGGGTTGTTGAATCTGACCGGCAAGACGGAAAACGATCTGCGTCAGGAGGCCGGTTCCCCGCCGCCGGCCTCCCCCTCCTGGCCGACCCGGACGCCAGGGGCGGGGCGGTCGCTGCTGATCGTCGAGGACAGCGCCATTCAGGCTTTCAAGTTGCGCAGGTTCCTTCAGGAGGAGGGGTTCGAGGTTTCCGTGGCCAAGGATGGCCGTGAGGGGCTGGAAATGGCCGGTCGCCTCCTTCCCCGGCTTGTGGTCAGCGATGTCTCCATGCCCGGGATGAACGGCTTTGAACTTTGTCGCGCCATCAAGAACGATCCCCGGTTGCGGGGCATCCATGTGATGCTCCTGACCGCCCTGACCAATCCGGACGAGATCCTCGAAGGACTCGCCGCGGGAGCCGACAACTATCTGGTCAAACCCTGGGACGGGGCGCACCTGCGCGCCATGATCGATCAGGCGTTGGCCTCTTCGCCCCAGGTGGAGAAGACGGAGGAGGAACTGGAGATTCGGTTCGATCAGAAGACCTACCGGATCGCTTCCAGTCGCAGACAGATTCTCGATCTGCTCATGACCACCTATCAGAAGGCCGTGCGTCAGAACAAGGAGTTGATGGACAGCCAGTTGGAGATGAAGATGCTCAATCTGCAACTGGTGGAGATGTACGCCAAGGAGACCCAGTTGAACCAGCAGTTGCGCAAGGAGATGGACGAGCGCAGACAGATGGAGAACGAACAGGCCCGCACCCTCCGCGAACTGGAGGAGGCCAACCGGGAGTTGGACGATTTTGCCTTTGTCATCGCTCACGACCTGAAAACCCCCCTGCGGGGCATCGGCTCCCTGACCAATTGGCTGCTGGCGGATTTCGCCTCCCAGTTGGCCGAGGAGGGGCGGGAACTGGTGCGACTGTTGGCGGGGCGGGCGGAACGGGTCAACGTTTTGATCGAGGCGTTGCTGCAATACACCCGCGTGAGTCGCATCAACGAAGAGTTGACCATGGTGGATCTGCACAAGGTGGTCACCCATGTGATCCGGGAGTTGGCGGTGCCGGAGGAGATGGAGATCCTGATCGACTCCCATCTGCCGGTGATCCAGTTCCAGGAGAGTCGGGCGGTGCAGCTCTTTCACAGCCTGCTGGACAACGGGGTGCGGCACATGGGGCGCGTGGTGGGCGTGGTGCGGGTCGGCTGGAGCGAGGAGGAAGGGTTCCGGCGTTTCTGGGTCAGCGACGATGGCCCCGGCATCGAAGCAAAGTACTTCGACAAGATTTTCGGGGTGTTTCAGACCCTGCAACCCCGGGATGAGGCGGAAAACGCGGGCATGGGGTTGGCCCTGGTGCGCAAGATCGTGGACAAATACGGGGGCAGGGTGTGGGTGGAATCCCGCTTCGGACACGGGAGCACCTTTTTTTTCACCCTGCCCAAACAGCTGACCCCCATACTCAAAGTACAGGGTCGCGGCCGGGCGCGTACCTGACAGCCGGGAGGTGACCAGAGATGAACACGGAAGAGGAAAAACTGCTGGAAGCGCACACCGAGATTCAACGGCTCAAGACCTTGTTGGCGCAACAGGCCAAAGGGGATCGGGAGGGATTGATCTTGCAACTGGAACGGTCCAACCAGGAACTCAAGCAGTTCGCCTACATCGTCTCCCACGACCTGAAGGCCCCCCTGCGCGCCATCTCCTCTCTGACCCAGTGGATCGCGGAGGACTATTCCGGGCTGTTCGACGAGGATGGCCGGGAGCAGGTGGCCTTGCTGGTGAGCCGGGTCAAACGGATGGAGCGGTTGATCGAAGGGGTGTTGCACTACTCCCGGATTGGCCGCCTCCAGGAGGAACCGGTGGTGGTCAATCTGAACAAACTGGTGAGGGAGTTGATCGTCCATCTGCAACCCCCGAAAAACGTGCGGATCGACATGCTCAACCATCTGCCGGTGGTGTTCGGCGACAAGACCCGTTTGGCGCAGGTGTTCCAGAATCTGCTCTCCAACGCCATCAAGTTCATGGACAAGCCGCATGGGATCATTCGGGTGGATTGTGTCCAGGAGGGGGAGGCGTATCATTTCACCGTCGCCGACAACGGGCCGGGAATTCCCGAAAAGGAGTTCGAGCGCATCTTTCAGATTTTCCAAACCCTCCATGCCCGCGACGAGTACGAAAGCACGGGCATCGGGTTGACTCTGGTGAAGAAGATCGTGGAGTTCCACGGGGGCCGGGTCTGGGTCACCTCGACGGTGGGCGAGGGGAGCCTGTTCCACCTTACCCTCCCCGTGCATCATGGGGAAGGCGCGCCATGAGGCTCCACCGGCCAAACAACAAGGATTGATCACAGGATCGGTCGCAACCCTGGAGGGATGAAATGAAAGGAACCAAACCCATATTGCTGGTGGAAGATGACCGCGTGGACGCCATGACCGTGCAGCGCGCCTTGAAGAAAATCCATGTCAGCAATTCGCTGACCACGGTTGGCAATGGAGAGGACGCCCTGGAGCGGTTGCGGAATCCGGAGAATGAAAAACCCTGCATCATCCTGTTGGACCTGAACATGCCCCGCATGAACGGCATCGAGTTTCTGACCTTCATCAAGGCGGACGAAAACCTGAAAAAAATTCCCGTGGTGGTCCTGACCACCTCCAAGGACGAAATGGATCGCGTCAAGAGTTTCGACAACGGGGCGGCGGGCTACATGGTCAAGCCGGTGGATTACGTGCAGTTCGTGGAAGTGATCCAGACCATCAATCTCTACTGGACCCTGAGCGAACTGCCCGGATAAGCGCATGGACCTGCAACTCCTGGAACGTTTTCGCCGCATCATCGCCAATCAGACCGGACTGGTGATGCCGGAACGGGATGACCCCATTCTGCGGACCAAATTGGGACTGCGCACCCATGCCCTCCGTTTTCCCGGCATGGAGTCCTACCTGAACCTGCTGGAAGAGGAGTCCCCGGAGAGTCGCTGCGAATGGCAGACCCTGATCCGCGAGCTGACCACCGTGGAGAGCTACTTCTTTCGGGACGCGGGACAGATCAGACTGTTGCAGGAGGTGATTCTCCCGGAATTGCTCCGGCGACGCCAACGGGAGCGCGCCTTGCGGGTCTGGAGCGCCGGTTGCGCCTCCGGCGAGGAACCCTACTCCATCGCCATGCTCCTGCAACCCATGCTGCCCCAGGAGGCGCATTGGCAGGTCACCATTCTTGGCACCGACATCAACGACATCCCCCTGCAACGGGCTGTCCAGGCGCGCTATGGCCAGTGGGCCTTTCGGGGGGTGGACCTGGGAATGGTCGCGCGTCATTTTGACAAGCGGGGTGAGGAGTGGCAACTGGAGGACACCATCCGGGAGATGGTGGAGTTCCGGATCCTCAACCTGCTGAAAGATGAATTCCCCAGCCCCGGCCTGAGCGAGTTGGACCTGATCGTCTGTCGAAATGTCTTCATCTATTTTGACCGCACCACCATCGCCAGGGTGGTGAAGAAGTTCGCCCGCGCCTTGAGGCCGGGGGGCTACCTGTTGACGGGTCACGGGGAGATCCCGCACCCCATGACCGACATTCTGGGACTGGGACCGAACCGGTTGATCGCCAGATCGTTTCCAGACTCGATGATTTTCCATCGTCCCATCGAGGAGAATCCCGCTCCGGCCAAGCCCGTCAAACCCGTCAATCCCGCCCAGGCGACGGCGCAGGGCAAGAGACCCTCCGGTTCCGCGCCCAACCCGGCGGGCTCCGGAAAACAGCCTCCCCCCTCCCCACCCCCCTCAATCGGACCGGACAAACTGCAACAGGCCAGAACCCTGTTTGAACAGGGCGCCCCTCTCAAGGCCATCGGGGTGGCGGAGGCGTTGCTGGACGACGACCGGAACGCCTTCGCGGCGCGCATGCTGCTGGCGCGCATCCACGCCAACCTGGGTGAGAATCAAAAGGCGGAAACCTTGTGCCACGAGGCCTTGCGCCTCAATCCGGTGGCCTCCGGTCCCCATTTTCTGTTGGCGCACCTGTTGCAGGAAAGGGGCGAAACGGAGTCGGTGATGGCGTTGTTGAAAAAGGTCATCTATCTGGATCGGGGCCATATTCCGGCTTATCTGGAGTTGGCATCGCTCTATCAACAGGCCGGGGATGGGGGGCGCGCCAGAAAAATGCGTGAGTCCGCCATGGACGCCCTGCGGCGGCTCCCGCCCCAGGCGCGGCTGGAGGGTTACGAGGAGTGGACCGCCGAGGAACTGGGACGCCAGTTGGCCTTGTCACTCCAGGATTGATCCTCGCGTCGTGGCCCGCTCATGGACGGGTGGGGGAACCGGCCGGCTCTTCCAGGGGTTTGAAACGGGACTCCAGCATGTCGGCCTGTTTGTTGTTTTCAATCGTGTCGAAACGTCGCTGGATGGCCTTGTCGCGGAATTCGATCTGTTGCTTGTACTGGGTGGCCATCTCTTCCAACTGCATTTCCCGCAACTGGCGCTGGGACATCCTGGTCAGTTGCAACATGGCGATCATCACCACCACCAGGCCGACGACAATGGAAATCACCTTTTTTTTGCTGCTTTCGGAAGGCTCCGAGGCTCCGCGGCGCTTTGAGGAGGATTCGCCCCGCTCCGATGGTTCGTCAATGGATGAATCGTCAGCCATGATGTTTCCCCCGTCCGTTTGGAATGGATGCCTCGCGCCTGGATGGAGGCACGGTTTGACAAAAGCAAAGATATAGGGCGCCCTGCCTGGTGGCAAGCGTTTTTCTTGTGGAATGGCCTTTGCAAACGTCTTCCAAGGAGGGGGATTGACAGGGAGATTGTCCCTTCTATGTTACGATAATTTGATTATTGTAACATAGATTGTGCCGGGATGGACCGCCCGACTCCGGCAAAACGACGGCTGAAGGCCCCTTTGTCGCATCATGACTTTCATTAATCAATTTAATGAAAGTTTAAATGGGTGCGTTCCATGCCAGCAAAAACCGTGGCCCGGCGTGAATGATCCTTGAATTTTTAGCCAAATAAGCGACAATCAAACAGTAAACAAACTTTTTCAGGTGATTGCATCCACCTGCAGGGCAGGCAAAAACGAATGGGAGCCGGGACCAAATGACGTCAAACACCCCCATGAACTGGTTTAATCGCATCCTCAAGCCCAAAATCAAGGTGGCGGCCACCCGCGCCCAACATCCGCCGGAAGGACTGTGGATCAAATGCGAGCCTTGCGGCCAGACGCTGTTCCACAAGGAGCTGGAGCGCAATCTGCATGTCTGTCCCCACTGCAAACGCCATTTCCGCATCTCCGGCATGGATCGGATCGAAATCACCCTCGACCCGGAGGGACGCAAGGAGCTGTTCGCCGCGCTGCAGCCCGCCGATCCCCTGAAGTTCAAGGATCTGAAACGATACCGGGACCGGCTCCGCGACGCCCAGAAGGAGACCGGTTTCAACGATGCGGTGCGGGTGTTCAAGGGAACCATCAAGGGGGTTCCGGCGGTGGTGGCCGCATTCGATTTTCAGTTTCTGGGGGGCTCCATGGGGTCCGTGGTGGGGGCCAAGATCGCCTTTGGCGCCCTGACCGCCGCCGAGGAGGGGTGCGGCTACGTGGTCTTTTCCGCTTCCGGCGGGGCGCGCATGCAGGAAGGGATCCTCTCCCTGATGCAAATGGCCCGCACCTCCACCGCCCTCACCCGTCTGGACGACCTGGGGCTGCCCTTCATTTCGGTGTTGACCGACCCCACCACCGGCGGGGTCACGGCCTCGTTCGCCATGCTTGGGGACATCATCCTGGCCGAACCCAACGCCCTGATCTGTTTCGCCGGTCCCAGAGTCATCGAGCAAACCATGCGGGAGACCCTCCCGGAGGGCTTCCAGCGGAGTGAATACCTGCTGGAGCACGGCTTCGTGGACCGGATCTGCCCCCGTCACGAAATGCGCGATCAACTGTCGGAGTTCCTCTCCCGCCTGACCCGTTTCCGCGCCGCTGCCGTCGAGGGCAAAAAGGGCGGCTCGTACCGGGACGCCGCCTTTGTCCATTACGAGGAACCCAGATTGCCGTTGATGGATGAATGATCCGGCAAACGACGGCGCTCTGCGCGCCCTGCTGGTCCGTCGCCCGCCGGCCTTCATCCGTCCGGGTCTGCAACCGGTGCGACGACTGCTGGCCCGCCTGGGCGACCCCCAGCGGGAACTGAGGGTGGTGCATGTCGCGGGGACCAATGGCAAGGGATCGGTGATCGCCTTCCTGGAGGCCATGCTGCGCGCCGCCGGAATTCCGGTGGGGGTTTTCACCTCGCCCCACCTGGAGCGCTTCAACGAACGGATACGCGTCGATGGACGGGAAATCACCGATGAGGCGTTGGACACCCTGTTGACGGAAACCCTGGCCCACGACCAGGGGGAGGAGACCACCTTTTTCGAACTGACCACGGCGGCGGCGCTGCTTTGGTTCGCCCGCGCCGGGCGGTTCTGCCGCCGTGGTCCCGGTGTGGTGCTGCTGGAAACCGGCTTGGGCGGACGGCTCGACGCCACCAACGTGGCGACCCCCTGTCTGAGCCTGATCACCTCCATCGGCCTGGACCACGAGGATTTTTTGGGACCCACCCTGGCGGGCATCGCCCGCGAGAAGGGGGGCGTCCTGAAACCGGGCGTGCCGGCCGTGATCGCCCCCGCGAGCCGGGAAGCCACAAGAATCCTGACCGCCATGGCCCGATGGGTCGGGGCGCCTCTGGCTGTGGAGGGACGGGATTTTTTTCGTTTTGTCCCGGTGTCGGACGGCGCGTGGCGTTTCCGGGAGCGGAGCGGAGCGCTCCTCCGTCTGCCTGCGCCCGCCTTGCCCGGTGGGCACCAGTACGCCAACGCGGCCTTGGCC
This sequence comes from Magnetococcales bacterium, assembly GCA_015228895.1. The sequence goes on along the minus strand of JADGCR010000070.1, from coordinate 2,591 downwards.
GTGGCGGGTGCCAGAGTGTTGCAAAGATTGGGTCTGCCCCTCACCGCCACCCACATGCGCGCAGGCGTCGCCCGGGCGCGCTGGCCGGGTCGCCTGGAGTGTTTTCCCGGCCCGCCCCCGGTCTGGCTGGATGGGGCGCACAACCCGGATGCGGTGCGGTCGTTGGTCCGTTTTCTGTCCGGTTCCCTTGATGACCGGAAAAAAACGCCCTGCACCTTGATTTTTTCGGTGATGAACAACAAAAATGCCCTGTCCATGGTGCGACAACTGTTGCCATGGGTGGGGCCGGTCTTCACCGTGATGTGCGGCGGGGAACGGGGACGTTCCCTGGTGGAGCTGGTGGAACTCTGGCGGCAGGCCGGGGGAGCGGCAACGCCCTGCCGGAGTGTGCGGGAGGCGCTGGACCAGGCTCGTGACGGAACCGGGCCGGAGGGACGGATCCTGGTGACCGGATCTTTGTTTCTGGTGGGAGAGGTGCGTTCTCTGTTATTGTATCAGGATTCTCGACCAACGTGCGCCGGACAACGCGCAGTGATTGCATATTAAAGGGACCTTGCATGAAGCCAGATCAACCCCATGGAGTCGTCGGACCGGACGCGCCAGCCCGCCACCCGCTGTCATCGGGAGTGTTGGCACTCTTGTGCTGCCTTTCGGCCTTGGCCGCCCTCCCCAGTCATGCCGAGGAACCCCCCATCGATTTGAACGCCGACCATCTGGACATGGATCAGGAAAACCGGCGGGTCACCGCCCGTGGCAAGGTGTTGATCTCCCAACCCGGCCTGATGGAACTTTCCGCGGACGAGGCCGCGTACGTCATCGACAAGAGAGAGATCCACGCCACCGGCAACATCCGTCTGGAGCGCAACGGAGATCTGTTCACCAGCGACAAGGTGGATCTGGACATCGAGCACCGCCAGGGCACCATGGACAAACTGGACGCGGACCTCAACGGGCCGGGTGGCCGCATCGCCGCGGAGCGGGTGGAGTTCCACTCCCAGGATCGCTTCACCCTGCACGACGCCACCTACACCAACTGCGATTGCGAGAAACCGGCCAAACCCTCCTGGGAACTGACCGCCAAAAAGATCGATCTGGACCGGATGGACAACACCATGACCGCCCAGAACGTGAAACTGCGTCTGGGGGATGTGCCGGTGATGTGGGTGCCCTGGTGGCGTCACCCCCTGTTGCCCAAGCGGCAAAGCGGTCTGTTGTATCCCACCATGCGGGCGGCGGGGGGCAACGGCTTCGAGGCCGATCTGCCCTACTACTGGAACATCAGCCCGGATCAGGACGCCACCTTCACCCTGCATCCCACCACCCGGCGGGGCATGCTGACCAAGGCGCAGTACCGCTACATGGGCGAGAATCACAAAGGCCAGCTGGATACCCAGAACATCTACGACTCCGTGGAGGGGCGGCACCGGGGCCTGACATTGATCCAGCATCAGCAGAGCGCGGGCTCCTGGGATCTGGACGCCCGGCTGGCGGCCAGTCAGACACGGGATTTCCTGAACGATTTCCAACAAAACAAACTGGTGGATTCCCGTGAGCGGCGGCTGGAATCCCGCCTGAAGGCGGATCGGCTCTGGTTGCGCCAGGGGGGATACACCAACTTCCAGACCGGCGCCTTGTGGTATCAGAATCTGGACGCCCTCAACGATCGCTTCACGGTGCAGCGTCTGCCCTACATCAGCCTTTCCGACGATCGCCCATTGAATGGTCTGCAACGGGCCATGGAGGGGGATTACGCGGGGGCGGGCCACTTTCAATGGCACAGCGATTACAAGTTCGATTCCTTCTACCAGATGTCCGGGGACGCGGCGCAACGCCTGGATCTGGCGCCTGAGTTGCAATACTGGCGCTCCCTGCCCATCGGCCATGTGAGCGGTGCCTTGGGAGTGCGGGAGACTTCTTACCTGATCCAGGGAGACCCCAATCAGACCGGTGGGGGCAAGGACGCGAGTGAAAGCCGGGAGTCGGCCTCCATGCGTCTGCGTCTGGATATGGACCTGGCCCGCTCTTATGGGGACGGGGCTTACAAACACACCCTGGAACCGGCCATCCAGTACGCCGTGCTCTCCGCCACCAATCAGAGCGGCCTGCCCAACTTCGACGCCACGTTGCGGCACTTCAGCGTCAGCAACCTCTATGCGGGCAATCTCTACTCCGGGGACGACCGGGTGAGCACGGGCCAATGGATGGCGTATGGCGTCACCTCCCGTCTGTTCGGACGCCAGAAGAGCGGCGCCATCCGCAATCTCGCCACCTTGACCATCGGTCAGCGTTGGGCCCCCGAAGGGGACCGGGAGTATCAGGGCAACCATCCCCATTCGGATGTGGTCTCCGGTCTGGAATGGTATCCCACCGACTATTGGACCCTCTCCGTGGGGGGGCGCTACGATCCCTACGAGAATACCCAGAAATCCATGGAGTCCGCCGTCGGCTACGCGGACTCCCTCACCAAGGTCGTGCTCGGCTATCATCGCAACAAACCGGAACCCCTGCTGGCCTATGTGACCGAGGGGAGTTCCGAACCTCTGGAGGAGGTGACCTTGTTGGCCAGCGTGCGGGCCAGGGAGCGTTGGCTG
>JADGCR010000006.1 GCA_015228895.1 Magnetococcales bacterium | reverse complement strand
CCCCAGGAAATCGATGGAACGCAGGATGGCGTAGAACGGCAGGAAATACCATTCCGGCACGATATGGGCCGGGGTCTGCATGGGATTGGCCGGAATGTAGTTGTCCGGTTCCAGAAAGAAGTTGGGCATGAAGAAGACAAAGGCGCAGTAGACGAGCAGAAAAACGCCGACGCCGTACAGATCCTTGACCACATAATAGGGATGGAAGGGAATGCCATCCTTTTTGAAATCCGGATCCACTCCGTCCGGATTGTTGGAGTGGACCGCGTGCAAGGCCCACATGTGCAGGAACACCAGGGCGAAGATCACGAAGGGCAACAGGAAGTGGAGCGCGAAGAAACGGTTCAGGGTCGGGTCTCCCACCGCGAAACCACCCCAGATCCAGATGACCAGCTCTTCGCCGATGACGGGCAGTGCGCTCATCAGGTTGGTGATGACCGCGGCCCCCCAATAGGACATTTGACCCCAGGGCAGGACGTAACCCATGAAGGCGGTGGCCATCATCATGAAGAAGATGATGATGCCGAACCACCAGAGAATTTCCCGTGGCGCCCGATAGGAGCCATAGTACATGCCCCGCAGGATATGGATGTAAATGGCCATGAAAAAGAAGGTCGCGCCGTTGGCGTGGAGATAACGCAACAGCCAGCCGTAGTTGACATCCCGCATGATATGTTCCACCACATCGAACGCCTGGTTGGCGTCCGGCTTGTAGTGCATGGCCAGGAACAGGCCGGTCAGAATCATGACGATGAGGATGAACAGGGCCAACGAACCGAAATTCCACCAGTAATTGAGATTTCTTGGTGTCGGGTATTCCGTAGTCTGACTCTTCACCAGTTCTGTGACGGGCAGACGGGCATCCACCCACTCCATAATCTTTGACACGGGGAAGCTCTCCTTGGTTCTCTATAGGATTGCGACAGAAGGGTTGCAGCAGGCCGACCGGGGCCGATTCACACGGTCGCCTTGCCGATCACCAGGACATTGTCGGATTTGTAGGTATAAAAGGGCACTTCCAGATTCTTGGGGGCCGGACCTTGACGAATGCGGCCCGAAGTATCGTAATGGGAGCCGTGGCAGGGACACAGGAAGCCGCCGTAATTGCCGGTGCCGATGGGTTGGGGCACACAACCCAGATGGGAACAGAGGGCCAGCAGAACGAGAATTTCCGGTTTCTGGGCGCGATCCGCGTCCTTGGCCGGATCGGGGAGTTGCGCCGTATCATCCTTTTTGGCGGCGGCGATCTGTTCGTCCGTGCGGCGCAGAATGAAGACCGGCTTCCCCTGCCAGGGAACGGTGATCATCTGACCTTTGGCCAGGGTACTCACATCCACTTCGGTGGTGGCCTGGGAGAGGATATCCGCCGAGGGGCTCCAGGACTGGATGAAGGGCCAGGCCGCTCCCGCAGCGCCGACCGCGCCGACCGCGCCTGTAGCCAAAATCAGGAAATCGCGACGATTCTCTTCCGATGGCGCCGGATCTGTTGAATGGGGATGGGATGGTGAGTGGGCTATGGCTGTCATGAAATTCTCGACCTTATCTTTGAGTGTGAAGCGGAAAGGGTTTCGAATGGAAAGCTTCAATCAGTAACTTCTAATAATTCCAAAATGGCGTGCGGGAGTCAAGTATCTTCCAGCATTGCCATACGCTTTTTTCAACCTTATATTTGTATATGCCTGTTCGCCTGACGTGTGATAAAACAACCCAAAAAATGGAAATCTTCTCATGGAATGGAAACGCGAAAAGCCAAGGGAGCCGGGCTGGTACTGGTGGAAGCCCGTGCCGAACTATGCCGAGGCGGTTTTGATCAAACAGGGATTCGTCTATCAGGTCGGGGTGCTGGAAGGCAGACAACTGGGTCTGTGCGCCGGGTACTGGCTGGGACCCATTCAACCCCCGCCCCCGGAGGGGAGCAACGGAACGGTTTGAACAATCAACGGGTTGGGTTGATCATCTCCTGTTGGCCGCCTCCGACCACAGGCAGGCGCCGAACTCCTTTTGCATGAACTCCAGAAAGGCCGCGTGGGCCTGCTCCTCCTCCGGGGACAAACGCCACTCCCTGGCGACATGGACCACCGGTTTCGCGGCTGTTTGGGTTGGGGTGCTCTCCCTGGTCTGGGTTGGCGGAGGGGGTTCGGACCCCAGGGACATGGTGAACTGGGCCCCCCCATGCAACGCCACATAGACCTCCGCCAGCAGATCGGAGTCCAACAGGGCGCCATGGAGCTTGCGGTGGGAGTTGTCGATCTTCAAACGTTTGCACAGGGCGTCCAGACTGGCGGGGGAACCGGGAAACCTGCGACGGGACAGCACCATGGTGTCCGTGACCCGCTTGGCGTCCAGAACGGGACGTTTGATCCGGGTCAACTCCGCGTTGAGGAAACCCAGATCGAAGGAGGCGTTGTGAATCACCAAAGCATCCTCCCGGATGAACTCCAGAAACTCCTGGGCGATGGCGGCGAAAATCGGGGCCTGCGCCACCTGTTCATCGGTGATGCCGTGAATGCGCGTGGCCTCCAGGGGGATCTTGCGCTCCGGGTTGATGTACCACTGGCGGGACTGCCCCTTGCGCATGTGAATCAATTCCACGCAGCCGATCTCCACGATCCGGTCTCCCTGGTTCGGGGAGAGGCCGGTGGTTTCCGTGTCCAGGGCGATCAGGCGGCTCATGCGGGCTCCTCCTCCACCTCGCCCATCAGCCGCCTGGCCATGAGTTCCCCGTTGCGCACGCAGTTGGCCACGGAGATGCCATCCCGCCAATTGGCGCGGGTGAAGAGTCCGGGAAAGGGTTCCAACGCCTTGTCCAGCGCCTCGATACGCCCCAGGTGTCCCAGATAATATTGGGGAATGGCGCTCTGATGGCGGGTCAGGTGGACAAATTCCGGCGCGCCTTGAATCCCCAGGCAGCGACCCAGATCCTGATGGACCTGCTCCACCAGACGGGTATCCGGCAGCGTCAGGGCGGCGAAATCCATGGCGCCCCCGATGAAAGCGGTCAGCAGCACCTTGTGGGCCTGTGCCCGCCCCGGAAACAGGGTGGAGGAGAACAACCCCCCCAACAGGCGGATCCGCTCCTTTCTGGGCAACAGGAAACCAAAGCCGTCCAGGGGATGGGCGACCTGGTTTTGGGCGTATCCCATCGCCACCGAGGCAATGGGGGCGTAGGCCAGCCCGGAGAGAATCCGGCTCGCCGCAGGTGCCACGGAGGCGAGCGCCGACGAGGCGGCCTGGGCCGGCAGGGCCAACACCACCCGTTTGGCGGTCTGCGCGCCCTCCGCGCCCCCCTCCCCTTTCCAGGTGACGCGCCACCCACCACCCTCCCCCGGTCGCAGGGAGACCACCGATCTGCCGGTATGCACCGTGCCGGGAGGCAGTTTCTTGGCGATGGTGTCCGGCAACACCCCCATCCCCCCGTCGAAGGTGACCAGCCGGCCACGGGGGGTGCCCATGGCCTTGGCCGCCTTGCCCTCCATGATGGCCGCGACGATCAGGGTGCCGTACTGTTGTTCCAGGCCGTAAATTCTGGGTACCGCCGCCTGAATGGAGAGATCCTCCGGGTCCCCCGCGTACACCCCGGAGATGAACGGTTCGATGGCATAGGTCAAAAACTCCTTGCCCAGCCGCCGCCGGACGAAGGCGGCGATGCTCTCCTCGTGATCGACCCAGCCGGTCACGATTTCGCGCAACAGGCGGATCTTGGCCCAGGGGGAAAAAATCCGGGAGATCAAAAACGCGGGGGGGGAGTCCGGCAGCGGAAGCAGGCGACCCTTGCGCATCACGAACCGTCTGGCGGCCATGGGGTCGGCCTCGATCAGACGGTTGGAGAGTTCCAGGTCCGTCACCAGGCGACCCAGGGCGTCATCCGCCTCGCCAGGCTTTTGCAGGGTGGAGTTGGGGCCATGCTCCACCAGATATCCCTGCTGCCGGGAGGTGCGGATGGAGCCGCCCGGCTGATCGCCAGCCTCCAGGAGCTCCACCTCCACACCCCGCCGGTGCAGAAACCAGGCCGTGGCCAGGCCGGAAATACCCCCACCCAGAATCAATACTTTCGAGTCGTTCATATGGTTTTCGAAAACGCCTTTTTTTGAGGGCCATGGGCCAGATACCAGTCAAACGCCATGCAGACATTGCGAATCAGCAGCCGTCCTCCCGCGGTCACCCGGATCAGATTGCCGTCGTCTTCCAGCAGTCCCTCCCGCGCCATGCGTCGAATCTCCGGGAGCGCGTCGGAAAAACAGGCATTGAAATCGATTCCCAACCGTCTGCCCAGGGATTCCCGCTCCAGTTGGAAATCGCACAACAGCCGCATGATGACCTCCCGTCGGATCAGGTCGTCCGGGTTCAGTTCCACGCCGCGGAACACAGCCGGTTCGTTGGCCTCGATGCGTCCGTAGTATTCGGGCAGGGTTTTGAAATTCTGGGCATAGGCGCGTCCCAGTTGACTGATGGAGGTCAGTCCCATTCCCACCAGTTCGCATTCGGCGCGGGTGGTATAGCCCTGAAAATTGCGATGCAGCGCGCCATTGCGTTGGGCTGTGGCCAGTTCATCGTCCGGTTTGGCGAAGTGATCCATGCCCACATACACGTAACCCGCAGCGGTCAACCGGGAGATGGCGTTTTCTAAAATCTGCAATTTGACTTCCGCGCTGGGGAGCTGCGCCGCGTCGATGCGCCGTTGGGGCGCAAAATATTCAGGCAGATGGGCGTAATTGAACACCGCCAGCCGGTCCGGGCTCAACGCCTCGATCACCACCTCCAGGGTCTTTTGAAACGACTCCACGGTTTGCAGGGGCAGACCATAAATCAGGTCCAGATTGATGGAACCAAACCCGCAGGCCCGCGCATCGGCCACATTTTTTTGAGTCATTTCCAAAGGCTGGATGCGATTGACCGCCTTTTGCACCCTGAATTCCAGATCCTGCACCCCAAAGGAGATGCGGTTGAACCCCATGGCCCGCAATTGCTCCATGGTCCCTTCCGGGCACTCTCTGGGATCGGCCTCGATGCCATACTCCCCCAAGGCGTCGTCCACCACATTGAAATGGTCCCGCAGGGCCTGCCACAACCGTTGCGTCTGTTCGATGGTCAAGTAGGACGGAGAACCCCCGCCGAAATGAATCTGGGTGGTCTGCCGTTCCTTTCCGAACAGCGATCCCATCAGGGCGATCTCCCGCAACAACGCCTCCAGATAGGGAACCGCCCGTTTCCGATCCGGGGTCACGATCTTGTTGCAGGCGCAATAATAACATACCGTGTCACAAAACGGAATATGCAAATACAAAGAGAGTGGACGTTTCGGATTTTCAGCCTCAGAACGTCTTATTTCATTGCGAAACTCCACCGGTCCAAAATTTTCATGAAAATGGGGGGCCGTGGGATAAGAGGTGTACCGGGGGCCGGACCGGTCGTATTTCTTGATCAGTTCTCGATCGAACAGAACCTCCTGGGAGACGGTGCGCGCGCTCATGACGCCAGTTTCCCGCTGTCAAAATCGTGTACCGCCCGGGTCAAGGCCGCCACTTTGGCGGGATCGATGTCCGGAGCGATGCCATGACCCAGATTGAAGACATGTCCGGGATGTGGACCATAGGCGTGCATGATCTTTTCCGCCTCCATCCGGATCCGTTCCGGAGAGGCGTACAACACCGCCGGGTCCATGTTGCCTTGCAGGGCGACCCGACCATCGACCCGTTTTCTCGCCAGGCCGATCTCCGTGGTCCAGTCCAGACCCACCACGTCACAGCCCGACTGCGCCATGCTCTCCAGATGGACCCCGCACCCCTTGGCGAACAGGATCACCGGCACCTTTTGACCATCCGGTCCGATCCGTTCCAGCCCGTCAACGATCTTTTTCATGCTCGCCAACGAAAACCGTTCAAACTCCTCACAGCCAAGGATGCCCCCCCAGGTATCAAAAATCTGCACCGCCTGCACTCCATGGCGGATCTGGGCGTTCAGATAATCGGTCACGGCCTCCGCCAGACGGTCCAGCAGAGCCTGCATCAGATCGGGACGGTCAAAGAGCATCCTTTTGACGCAAGAGAACGTTTTGCTCGATCCCCCCTCCACCATATAGGTGGCCAGCGTCCAGGGGCTGCCGGAAAATCCGATCAGCGGGATCCGGTCGGCGAGCAGCTCCCTGATTCTCTCGATCGTCTTGAACACATAATCCAGGGTCTCCTCCGGACGCAACTTTCCCAGATTCTCAAGATCGCTTTCGGTGCGCAGGGGAGAGTCCAGAATGGGCCCTTCCCCTTCACCGAAACGCAACGGCATGCCCATGGCTTCCGGAACCACCAGGATATCGGAAAACAGGATGGCCGCATCCAGATCGAATCGTTGGATGGGTTGCAGGGTCACCTTGGCCGCCAGTTCCGGATTTTTGCACAAGGCGAGAAAATGACCAGCCTGCGCCCGCACCTCCTTGTATTCTGGCAGATAGCGACCGGCCTGCCGCATGATCCAGATGGGGGTCCGGTCGGTGGGCAGTCCAAGACAGGCCCTTAAAAAACGATGCCGAGGTTCCATGGAACTCCTGGTCCTTGATGGTTCCAAAACGGGCATGAAACTTGCTCGTAAGGATGTTGAAGAGAGAAGCGCATTTCTTGATGCACGGGAGACATTGTTTTATCTGTTTTTTAAAAGATTTAAAAGATTGTAAAAACAGTGAGGTTACAATCTGTGGATAAGTGATTCAATGGTTTGATAAATTTGATAAAAACCTAAAAATTTGTTGGGCATGGATTCCCGTTTCGTACTGGAATGCATTGGGCATAATGGTGTCGTCGTCCAGATTTTTTTGTTTTTTTCACCTTTTTTCCATGCTCCATGCACAGTTTCTCAACAGTTTTTCGTTGACACCATCAGGTCGGATTTCTGCTCCTCTCCGCGATAGGCGAACGAATAGCCGATTCGGTCGGTCACACCCGGCACAAGAGGAATGATGGCCTCCTCTTTCAGACGCACCCACTTTTCCTGAATTTCATTCTCGTCCCGCAACAAGGCATTCTGACTGGGTTGACTGGTGGTGGTATGTTCGTATTCCGCGCGCAGAATGGCCAATCCGGATTTGTGTCCCGGACGGAAAAGATAATTTTTCTTGACGTTTTTTTTGATTTTTTTGCCGAAGGCAATGAATTCGTGATAAATTTCATTTTCCAGTTTAACGAAGAAAAATTGTTCGACAACGGTTTGTTTGTGGATGCCATCCGTGGTCAATAACGTGAGCCTGCGGTCCTGCTGAGAACCCACAAAAATGGTTCCGGGCAGTTTTTCCCGAAACAGCAGTTGCGCCGCATGGGCGGCGGCGGCCCGCCGTCCTCCCGCATTGTGGTAAAAATTATAATATTCAAAGAATTTTTTTTCAAGCATTTCAATAAATGCATCCCCTTTTTCATAAAGAGATCTTTCCAGATAGTTCAAATGAATACCCAGATTGCGCAAGGCATTGTCCGTCAACCGTTCGATGCGGACATGAAAATTGCTCAAGGCCATTTTTTTGTTGACGGGATCCGTTCCGCCACAGTTCTGGATCAGCAGGGAATAGTCCAGGGGCAAAAGCATGCGCAGCAGGGAGTTGAAACCTTCGTGACTTGCATCTTTGTGGAGATCATTATAATTATCCAGATTGGGCAGGTCCGGTGCCACGTCCGCGATGTTGGCCTTGGTGACCTGGTTTCCCTCCCGGCAGCGAAAATGTTTTCTGAGTTTGTCCGGCAGCGCCGCGTCCAGGAGCGTGATCAGACAGGTGTTGTGCAAGGCGTGCTCCTTGGTGGCGGATATGGCTCCAGGACGCACCATGGCGGGTGTGACGAAAGGATAGGGAACCCGTTTTTTGACGAATTTCCGATAGGATTCGATCAGGGTGTATTGCAGCAAAAGCTGAAAAACCTTTTCCCGTGTTTGCCAATAGGGGTCCTCCTGAATCCGTTTTTGCTCTTCAGGATCCGCCTGCATCAGGGTAAAGTGTTTGTGATGATTGGGCATGACGATTCTATTGCCGCTTGATTGAAAGTTTAAAAACCAGGAGTTCGATCCATTGATCCACTTGACAGAATTGGAACGTTTTTTGGCGATTGCTCTGCAAGTCTCCTCCATCTCCGATTACACTCCCAACGGTGTTCAGGTACGGGGTCGGGAGTCGGTCAACAAGGTGGTTGGTGGTGTTTCTGCCTGTCTGGATCTGTTTCGGGCCGCGGAAGAAGCGACAGCCGATTTGATTCTGGTACATCACGGACTGCTTTGGAACAAGGATTCTCGTGTGGTTGAGGGCAATTTCAAGGAGCGGCTCAAGTTTCTGCTGCTGCGTGACTTGACCCTCATGGCCTATCATCTGCCCCTGGACCGTCATGCCGAATTTGGCAACAATACGATGATTTTGAAGAAATTAAGCCTGAATCCAGTGGTTCCGTTCGGTCTTTATCACGGTAATTTTCTCTCTTTTCTGGGAGAAAATGCAATGGAAGAACCGTTTGAATTTTTTGTGGAGCGGGTGCGCGCTTTGTTTGGTGGCGAGCTGCTGATTCTTCCTTTTGGACCGGAACTGGTAAAAAAGGTCGCGGTCTGTTCCGGAGCCGCGCCGGAGTTGATCCGGGAGGCCAGGGAGGCCGGGGCGGATGTTTTTTTGACCGGTGAAGCCGCGGAGCCGGTCTACCATTTCGCCAGGGAAGAGGGGATTCATTTTATCGCGGCGGGTCATCATCGAACGGAAAAATTCGGGGTGCAGGCGGTGGGTGAGCTGCTGTCCCGGCAATTCGGCGTTGAATTTCAGTTCATCGACATTCCCAATCCCATTTGAGAGGCGCCATGTCTTCCACCTTTGCGGCCATCGACGGCAAAACCCGCCTGCTGGGGGTGATCGGCGACCCGGTGCACCACACCCTGTCACCAGGCATGCACAATCTGGCCTGCGCGGATCTGGGGTTGAACATCCGTTATCTGCCTTTGCATGTCAGACCGGAGAATCTGGCCGATGCCGTCAAGGGGTTGCGGGCCATTGGGGCGATGGGGTTCAACGCCACGATTCCCCACAAGGAGGCGCTGCTGCCGTTGATGGACACCCTGGACCCCGTGGCGGAGATGATCGGGGCGGTGAACACGGTGGTCATTGGCGCGGATGGCCGGCTCTCCGGATACAACACCGACGCTTACGGGTTCATGACGGCGCTGCGGGAGGTTTTTTCCGCGCCCCTTGAGGAACTGACGGTTGTGGTTCTGGGGGCCGGGGGGGCTGCCCGCGGGGTCCTGGCGGGTTTGTCCCGGTTGGGGGCCGGGCGGATTTTTCTGGCCAATCGTACCTGGTCCAAAGCGGTTGATCTGGCGGAGAGGTTCAATGCGCTTCCAGTGCCCTGGGATCGCTTGCCTTTGGAGGGGTGTGGATTGCTGATCAACACCACCAGTCTTGGTTTGGGTGGAACCGATGTCCGGGAGGTGGACCTCTCCCGTCTTCCAGGGTCGGCGCTGGTGTATGATATCGTCTATTCCCCTCCCCTCACCCCCTTGTTGGCCGCCGCGCGGGCGCGGGGTCTCAAGGGGGAGAATGGTCTGGGCATGTTGATCCATCAGGGTGCCAGGGCGTTCGAGATCTGGACCGGACAAAAGATGCCCGTGGCCAAAGTCAGATCGTTGTTGGGTGGTCTGGCGGGGTGAATTATAAATTCTTGGGCAGCAGTTTGCGGATCTGCGACAACCGGTATCCGGTGCGCACCCCCCAGAGGAGCAACAGCAGACCACCCAGAATCGACATCCACACCGTCCAGATCTCCTCCATGGGCAATACGGGCGAGAGGGCGCGGGTCAAGGCGACCACGCCCCATAAAATCACCAGATAAGAGACCACCCGGTCCGGCAACACCGCCCCGGCGGAAAAAAAGCCCGTCACCCGCGCCGAGACCCCCAGGATCAACGTGGTCAGCATGCCGGCCGCCAACAGATGCAGCGCGCTGTCCGGCAACGCGTCTCTTTGGAGCATCACCCATCCGCTCCCGAACGCGAACGCGAATCCCGAACCCAGGGTCACCGTGATGGCGGTCCAACCCATCCGCCAGACCATCCGCGGAAAGTCCGTGCCCACCAGCAGAACCGACAGGGTCCCCAACCAGCAGGCTCCGGCCATGCGCCACGAACCCCATCCGGCGAAGGCCGCGCTCCCGGAAGCCAGCCATGACAGCGCGAGCAGAACCACGAACAGCTGCCCCATCCTCCCTTGCAGAATCCTGCCACCCAGGACGTTGTTGATCAATTGCTGGGCCGCCACCAACGCCATGGTGACCGGACCGCACCACAACAAAAACAGCGCCACCTCCGGATCGTCCAACTCCAGCCAGGGGGCCGCGGCCATCAGGGTGATCCCTGCGGTCAGTGGCAGGCCCCGTGGCACCCTGAGCCGGGGATTGCCAGCCAGAGAGACCCGCAACAAGGCGTAACCCGCCCCACCATAGGCCGCGCTCACCAGGACGCCGCCCAGCATGGCCACCCGGGGATCAGGCGCGAGGGAGAGCAGCAGGCCGGGCCACAACAGATGGAACAGGATCAACAGTCCCTGGGACCCAGGGGGTTTGCCTCCGGTGATGTGAGGCCCGGACTGCAACGCGAAACCCAACAGAAACGCTCCCACGAATCCCTCGATCTGTAGCCGGGCATGCCACAGTTTGAGCAGGTAATAAGAGTCCCCCTCCACGATCATGAAGCCGTGTTGCCACATCCACAACCCGAAACCCAGGAGAAAGCCCGGGGCGCCGGCCCCCAATCCCCCATACCAGAATCGTTGCACGATGGGTATCCGGGTGAAGTTCATCGGGGTGAAAGGGGGGTCCGGTGGGGCGATGATCTGAATGATGCGCTGTTTCATGGGTTGGTTTCTGTGTTGGGGGTGGTGTGAATAATTGAATTTTCAAGTGATTTTTATTGCACTGACGGGATTGGGCAAGGTAAAATTTGCATGGTGGATGTAAAAGTTTTTTTCATCCTTTTAATGGATTGATAAAATTAAATAAAGTCAGGAATGGGCCAGGATCTGACTGTTTTCGGAAGTATAAAATTTTTACAAACCGATTGTACGTTTATTAAAAAATTGTTTTATTTTATATGGTTATTTAATTGGCATGATTGATGCTTGATTAAGTGATCGTGTGGACTTACGTTTATCAACCAGGGAAGGTCGATCTGGAGGACCCCTGATGAAAAATTGCTGGGAAAAAAACAAATGCGGTCGGGAACCCGGGGGGGCCAAGGAAAAGAAACTGGGAACCTGTCCTGTCGCCACCTATGTCCTGGCCGATGGTTTCTTCGGCGGCCAGAATGGTGGTCGGGCCTGCATTTTCATTGTCGGGTCATTGGCGCCCCAGGACCGGGAAGGGAGATGTGCCGCGCAGGTGAATGGCTCGACCCCGGACTGCTTCCGCTGCTCTTTTTTCAACAGCTTGCGCAAGAAGTACAAAAATTCGTTCAACCTGGAAGTGTTCAACAAGTACATCGAGAATTCCAGAACACTGAATCTGGATTGAAGTGATCCTGACTCCTGGTCGGTGGCGTTGGTGTTGTTGCAGGTGCGATGGCGCGGAAATGCCCGCTGGAGAGGCTGTGGCCCGTTGTGAACGGTGCGGCGCATCCTGGCGCAGCATCGACGGTGTGTGGAGCCAGGCAGAACCTTTCATTCCCCCCGGATTTTCCGAGATGAGCCGGAGCCATCTGGCCCAATTGGAACGCTCCCATTTCTGGTTCGTTTCCCGAGATCGGTTGCTGCGCCGCTGTCTGGCCCGTTTTGCCCCGGGCCAGGCGGGACCCGTCCTGGATCTTGGCTGTGGCAGCGGTCGTTTTTTGACCTCTCTCAAGGAGACCTGTCCCGCGCGGGTGGGTGTGGATGGTCATCGTCTTTCCGTCGAACAGGCCGCCAAACGGGACCCCGCGGCCACCTGGGTCCATGCCGACCTGTTGCATGTGCCGTTTGCCGACGGGCAGTTTGCCATCGCCATGGCGCTGGATGTTTTGGAACATCTTGAACCGATGCCTTTTTTGCAGGAGGCGCATCGACTGGTGCGACCGGGGGGGATGCTGCTGATCGCGGTGCCGGCCTTTCCCTTTTTGTGGAGTGGGGTGGACCAGGCCGCCGGCCATCGGTGCCGCTATCGGGTGGCCTCCCTGCGGCGGGAGCTGGAGCGGGCTGGTTGGCATTGGGAAGGCCATACCCATTATCAGTTTCTGTTGTTTCCTTTACTGCTGCTCACCCGTCTGGGGAATCGTCGGCCCTTGACTGCCCTGGAACGCCAGACCCCGATGTGGCTGAATCGTCTGTTGGGGCGGGTCAACCAATGGGAAGTGTCTGGATTGGGTGCATTGAGCTTGCCCTGGGGTTCTTCTCTCATGGCCTGGGCCAGGCGTCATTGAAGGCTTTGAGGTGGATGGCATGGAACACTTTTGTGGACGAATCGTTCTTGTCACCGGAGGGGGTGGCTTTCTCGCGGCCAACCTGTGTCGTCGTCTGCTGGAACTGGGGGCGCGGGTGCATGTCGTGGTGCGACCTGCGACCGGGACTCCCTGGCGTTGGCGCGGGATGGAGGCGCAGCCGGTCCCCCACTACGCCGATTTGGCCGATGGCGCGGCCATTCAGGAAATGGTCGGGCAGGTTGCCCCAGAGTATGTGTTCCATCTCGCCGCCACGGGCGGTTATCAGAAAAGGGTCATCAAGGGGCCGATCCTGGCGGATAACGTCCTGGGTACCTGCAACCTGCTCACCGCCCTGGCCAGTGTGGATTGTCGCTGTCTGGTCTATACGGCCGGTTCACTGGAACTGGGTCCCCAGAACGAACCTCTCACCGAAACGACGCCGTTGCGGCCCGTCTCCTTTTATGGGGCCGCCAAGGCCGCCGCCACCCTTTTCGTTCAGCAGGCCACCCGGGAGAGCGGACAACCCTGCGTGATTTTGCGGCCATTTTCCATCTACGGTCCCTGGGAGGCGCCCGGCCGCTTGATTCCGTCCGCCATCCGGGCCGCTTTGACCAAGACCGTGCTGCCCCTGACCCCCCCAGGTCTGCGACGGGATTTCATCTTCGTTGCGGACGTGGTGGACGCCTGTTTGCTGGCGGCCACGACCCCCAGGGCCTGCGGGGAGACCATGCACATCGCCAGTGGCATCCAGAGCAGCAACGAAGAGGTCGTGGCCTGCATCCAGAAAATTCTTGGAGAACCCATCGTCACCGCCGTCGGCGCTTATCCTCTCCGGCAATCCGACATGCACCACCGGGTGGTGGACAACCGGAAGGCCGGACAGTTGCTTGGCTGGCAGCCACGCCACACTCTGGAACAGGGGTTGGCGCGGACCATCGACTGGTTCAGGGCCACATACCAGGAACTCTAGCGACGATGCAGCTCTCCGTGGTCATTCCCGTTTACCGCAATGCCGGAATTCTGTCGGAATTGCATCGCCGTCTCTCCCTGGTCCTGGTCGCCTGCGCGTTGCGCTATGAGATCCTGTTTGTCCACGATGCCAGCCCCGATGACTCTTTGGCCGTGCTGAAACGTCTGGCGGCGGTGGATCCCTGCACGACCGTTTTGGATCTGCAACACAATATCGGGCAACAGATGGCGATACTGCTGGGTGTGGATTACAGTCAGGGGGAGTGGATCGTCATCATGGATGGGGATTTGCAGGATCCACCGGAGGCGATCCCTCTGCTTTTGGCCAAGGGTGCGCAGGGGTTCGCCGCGGTGTTTGCCGGACGGCGGGGGCGCTATGAATCCCGTGGCCGGTTGTTCACTTCCAGAATTTTCAAATGGTTGTTGCATCACCTGAGTGGCGCGCCGCTGGATGCGGGGGTGTTTGTGGCGTTGCGCAGGGAGGCGCGTTCCTTCCTGCTGCGGTTCCCCGCGCGTCGTCCCTGGATTGTGGCCATGATCGCCCTGGCCGGTCTGCCCATGGCGGTGATTCCCGTGGTGCGTCAACCCCGTTTTGCCGGGGAGTCCAGTTATTCGGGCTGGCGGCGTCTGATGCTGGGATTGACGGCGGTGTGCACGGTTTTGGCATTTCGCTGGCGACCGGCGGGTTTGCCCTGTCTGCGACGTCCAGGGGCTGTGCCACCCCTGCGGCTCATGGGGGGTCGGGCCTGCGGAGCAGCCGCACTCCCGGACCCTCCAGGACGGTTTCATGATGTGCCAGATGCGCCATGACCTGCGGCATGAAAACCGCCGGCAGCGAGGCGGGGGTTTGGTGGAGTTGCAGATCCGGGAACAAGACGATGAAACGGGTGGATGCCTTGCTCAGATCGGCGATCACCACCTCTTCGATCCCGGGTCGCATGAATTCCGGAAAGAGAAAAAGATGCCGTCCGGGCATGAGTCGTTGGGCGCAGAAGTTGATTCCGGGCTGCCAGGGCAAGGTCGCCACGCGATCGTTGGGGGTGGTGTTGTTTATAATATAAGTAATTATTCGTTGGTAGTCATCCTCGGTTCCTGGAGTGGCGGGCAGCGAAAAAGGGCAGGAGACCCCATTGGGCAGTGGATGCCAGGACACGTTTCTGCCCAGGCCCAGCAGCGTGATGAAGCCGGTGTCGGCCTCGTTGGCCGCGATCATCTTGAGTGGGTAGAACACCCCATAGGCCATCATCAGGGCGGCCACGATCCTTGGGAAGAGGCCGGACCGACCCCAGGCGGCGTGCAGCGCAACGGCGAGTGCCAGCAGGATGGCGAACGCCCTCTGGCTCAGATGGGGAGTATCGGGTCGCTCCAGGGCATATTGGGGGATCTGCAACAGACACCAGACACACAGCAGGATCCGGAGCGCCGCCTCCTGACGCAAGACCCCAGGCCGACTTTCCCAAAAACGGCGCAGGGTTTCCTGGAGCAATAACAAGAAGGGCACGAAAGAGCCGTAAAAGATCCAGGCGTTCAACCCGGTCCAACTCCAGGCGCCCAACGCGGTCAGAGGGGGAGGCGGGAGGCGTTCCACGCCGATGCGGTGCGCCATCGCCCCGCCGAATCCGAACCATTGTTGGCCATAATCGTCCAGAATCCCCTGTGAGGCCAGCACCAGCCAGACCGGCGATCCCGCCAGCAGCGTGGTCCCAAGGGTGGGCCACAGCCAGGCAAACGGTCTCTCTTCGAGTGACCCGTCCCTTTGCCACCATCGCAATGCCCCGCAGGTGAGCAACAGAATCAATCCCCCATAGGCGGCATCGATCCGCAACGTCAGGGCCAATCCCAACATCAACCCGAAATGCGTCCCGCCCCGTCCGGGGGAGTCGCCGAGGATGGAACAGGCTCCCGCCAGCAGGCCCAGGTTCAGCAGGGCGATGTAGGAGCGGTCCCAGGGACCGGGCACCAGGAGCAGAATCAGGGCCATCAGGAAGGCCAGGCGGGTGGGGACGAAGCGGCTGGCGGTGGCATAAAAGACCATGGGCACCAGCACCAGACCGGCCATCATCAGGATGCGCCCCTGGAAAACGCCGGCTCCGAACAGCTCGAAGATCGACTGAAACAGCAGGAACAGGCCGGGCAGATAGCTGTAGACCTGGATGTCATCGTAGAGCTTCTGTCCGCTCTGCAAGGCGAAGGCCACGTAATGGAGGTAGCCCTCATCACCCCAATTGAACGCTTTGAGCCAAGCATAGGAGCTGTAATAGAGCAAGGCCAGCAACAGCAGCAGCGGCCGGAGGGGATCGGACGAGGTCATGGAGAGAGCGCGCAACCTTTTCGGTCCGCGGGAAAAAAGTCGAAGGAACGGGGGTCGATGGCCTCCATGGTCGCCAGAAAGCGCTGCCGGTCTTTGGCCGTTTCCGCCGGGGAGCGGTTGCGCAGTTGTCGCCACCACCTCTGGATCTCCTCCACGGCGGGGCGCATTTCCTGGCTGCCCACATCCCGTTTGAAAGAGCGTCTGAGAAACGAGAAGGTGCAATTCAGCCGGGCATATTCCGTCATCAGCAGGGCGCAGGGCAAGGGATGGCCCCCATCCACCCTGGTCAAGCCCCCCACACCGAAAGGAATGGTGGCGAACGTCTGCCGCAGACGATCCACCAGACCATCCGCCAGGGGGGTGAACAGGTTGGGGGTGCGGCGACTGATCGCCAGATCGTTCAGGCCGATGTAGACCAGATCCAGGGGGAGACGGGACAATGGTTCGGCCAGCGCGCACGCCTCCATGGTCTCGATCAGGATGCCGGCCGGCACCCGTCTGGCGATCCATTCCAGGAACTGTTGCGCCTCTTCGAGTCGCCGCACCATGGGCAAAAGCAGGTGTGTGGCCCCTTTGGCGATGGCGATCTCGATCTCTTGTCTGGTCTGGGGGTGGAAGGCGTTGATGCGGCAGACCCGTCGCGCGTCCGGTACGCTCGCGGCCAGCCCGGCGAGCGCCTCCGGGGTATCCTGGTTGATCTCGGTATTGGAATGGTTTTGGCGCAGGTGTTTATCCCGGCACTCCCAATCGATCACCAGGGTGGTGATCGTGGCGTTTCTGGCCTGCCGCGCCAGCACCGGATCCGCGGTAAACAGAAACAGGTCGATGGTTTCATTCGACGTAAGCATGTCAATCCGGCCAGCGGGCGGCGATGATCTGAAAAGAGCGCAACGGTTCCAGCCAGGAGAGGTTTTCCAGATGGGTTTCCAGGGCGCGTCCCCAGTGGCGATTCGCCAGAAAGGGCGGGAAGAATCCGTAGCGTCTGATCCGGATATCCTGGAAACCGGCTTGCGCCATGGCCTTCAGGAGTACGGGGGGGCGCATGTCGAAGATGCCGCTTTCACCCTTCCAGGTCATGCCGGGGGTGAGGGCGATTTGCAGGGGAAACAGGGGGGAGTAGGCGTTGGGTTCGCAAAAGGCCACCCTGGCACCAGGGAGCAGGCAGTGGCCCAGCGCCTGGAACGTCTCGACCAGGTTGGACATGTGGTGCAGCATGAAAAAGCCCACCGCCCGCTCGAAGGGGGCGTCGATGTGTTGCGGCAGCTCCGCGACATGGCATGCCAGCGTTCGAATCCGACCCTCCGTCTCGTCCAGAGGGATGTTGGCCAGCAACTCCGCAGACAGGTCGTTGGCCACCACTTCGGCACCCTGGATGGCCAGCAGTCGGGAAAAACGACCCATGCCCGCTCCAAGTTCCAGCAGGCGTTGACCCGGTTGAAACCCGGTGGCCGTCATGACCTGCTCCAGATGTCGCCGGATGTATGGGGTATCCCGCGCCAGGATGGATTGTCTCTGGAAATTATGAAAATAGTTCAGTTGATAGGCTTGAGACGTGTTGGTCATGCTGGGCAGCTCCCGGTTTCGATCGCGAACATGAAGGCAGCATATTGCCACGTCACGGGTTGCGTTGCAATTCGAAAAAGAGGGTTTCCTCCCCCCGAGAGACCCTCAATTGCAGCGCGCTGGCGCTGCCAAGCGTGCCCAGAACCGTCATGCCTTTCAAGGGATCGGTGAGTTCGACACCATTGATCCAGGTGATTCTGTCCCCGCCGCGCAAGCCGAATTTTTCCAGAAAGGTGGGATCCTTGCCGGGAAAAAGTTGCACGCCCGCGAATTTTCCCCGCACATGGGCGGGTTCGATGCGCACCTGTTCCAGCAGACTTTCCGGCCTTTCCTGCAGCGTGTTCCACAGCGCCCCCAGCAACGCCTTGGCATCCGGCGACATCTGGACCTTTTGCGGCACCCCTTCTCCCTGACTCAGGGAGAGCTCCTTTTTGGGCAATCGCAACGCCTCTTGACGGCCATTGTGCTCCAGTATGACCTGATCGGCCTGAATGGCGCGGATGACCGCCTTGCCTATGGACTCCCCCACGCCATAGGAGCGTTCCCTGGCCTCCGGGGTGCCAATGAGGGCGCGGGCGTTGGCCGGGTTGTTGTCCACGAACAGAATTCCCAACAGTTGCAGATTCAATTGGGTCGCCGGGGCTGCCTCCGGAGCGGATTTGAGGGGGGTGTCCACCGCGCCGAACAGGCCGATGAACCGGTCGGGAGTCAAGACCGCCTCACCCTGGACCGGGGGGGCGGGCGGGAGTTGGCCCATGGCCTCCTCCACCGGCACGGTCTCTTCGCGCGTCACCTTCCAGGTCACCTCCGCCAGTTCGTAAGACAAAAGCGCGACGCACGACAGGTTGAGCAGGAGTGCCAGACGTTTCAAATCAGTCCTGCCCTTTCAGCAGACGATCGGTCAAGGCCTCCAGCTCCTCCAGGGTGGCATATTCCACGATCACCCGGCCTCTGCCCCGCAGATGGGTGATGGCCACCGGGGCCCGCAGGGAGGCGGCGAGCCGGTTCTCGATGGTCAGGATCACCGGGTCCCGTTGCCGTCCACGAGAGGTTCTGGCCGGGGTCTGCGCCCCGGAGTCGGGTGGCGGCTCCGGCGCCCCGGGCGGTTTCTCCTGTTGGGCGGAGAGGGAGCGGGCCAGGGTTTCCGTCTGGCGCACCGAAAGTCCCTTTTCCATCACCTCACGGGTCAGTTGCGCCATGGCCTCTGGACGCCCTTCCAGACGCAGCAGGGCGCGGGCGTGGCCAGGGGAGAGGGCGCCGGACTCCAGCAGCGACAGCGTCTCCTCGGGAAGCCGCAACAGACGCAGCAGATTGGTGATGGCCTCCCGGCTTTTCCCCAGGCGTTGCGCCGCCTTTTTGTGACTGTAGCCGAATTTGTCGATCAACTCCCCGCAACCCCTGGCGACTTCCACGGGGTTCAGGTCTTCCCGTTGCACGTTTTCCAGAATCGCCGCCTCCAGGGCCTGGCGATCGTTCCAGTTGCGCACCAGAGCGGGAATCTCGATCAGGCCGGCCAGTTTGGCGGCGCGCCAGCGGCGTTCTCCAGCCACCAGACGGTACTGGTCGGTGGCGCCCTTGATGGGGCGCACCAGAATGGGCAACAGCACCCCCTGCTCACGGATGGAAAGAGCCAGCTCTTCCAGAGCGTCCTGGGAAAAGTTCTGGCGGGGTTGATGGGGATTGGGCAGAATCTGCTCCAGCAGCAGCAGGTGGACCCTTTCCATCAGCGGATCGTCCATGGCCGCCTCTCCCAACAGCGCCGCCAGCCCCTGCCCCATGCCGGATTGGGAATTCTTCATCGATGGTTCTCCTTCTGCAACAGTTCCAGTGTCAGCCGTTGGTAGGCCCTGGCTCCGGGCGACCAGGGGTGATACCACACCCCGGGACGGCCAAAACCAGGGGCCGCGCTCAACGGAATATCCCGTGGGATGGTGGTTTGAAACGTGCGTGGTCCCAGGTGATCACGCACCTCCCGGCTGATTTGGATGTTTTGTGGATTGTCCGGTTCGAAGAGGGTGAGGAGAATCCCTTCAATATCCAATGCTTTGTTCATTTGCTTTTTTATAATTTCTATTGTTTTTATGACTTGGCTCAACCCCTCCATGGCCAGGAATTCACACTGTAGTGGAATGAGGGCGCTGTGGGCGGCGGCCAGACTGTTGACGGTGAGCAGACCCAGAGAGGGAGGAGAGTCGATGAGAATCCAGTCGAAAGTCTGGTGCAGCGGTTTCAGGCGGTCCCGCAGGCGGAATTCCCGGTTTTTGGCGTTGACCAGTTCCACTTCCGCGCCGCTCAAGTCGGCGGTGGACGGGATCAGGCCAAGCTGTCCGGGGTGGATGATGGATTGGATGGCCTCCTGGATCGTGCAGCGTCCGGTAATGACGTCGTAGATGGTCAGAAGACTTTCCTCCTTGTGGATGCCCAGGGCGGTGGTGGCATTGCCTTGGGGGTCGAAGTCCACCAGCAGGGTCTTCTCGCCGGCGGCGGCGAGGGTGGCCGCCAGATTGACGGCGGTGGTGGTTTTGCCCACCCCTCCCTTGCGATTGACGATGGCGACGATGCGGGTCATGGTGTTGAACCTGTTTCACGTGAAACCTTGTGCATCTGGACGATCACGCCTGCACCCGGAGTGGCGAGGAGCCGCGGGGGCGTGAAATGTCGGGCGGTGGGAGAAGTGAGAAAGGAGTCGATTTCATCCTGGACGTTTTTTCCCTTGAGTGCCAGGGAGGTGCCACCGGGGCGCAACAACCCTTTGGCCAGTTTGGCCACCTGTTCCAGATTGGCCAGGGCGCGGGAGGTGGCAAAATCATACGAGCCACCCTGGGCGCTTTGTCGCACCTGCTGGTTGAAAATGATGACGTGATGGCTCAATTGCAATTCCGTGACGATAAAGTTCAAGAAACGCGCTTTTTTTTGCGAGGTTTCATAGAGGTGAAAGGTTTGGGATCTGTCGGACAGTATAGCCAGAATCAAAGCGGGAAATCCAGCCCCGGATCCCATGTCGGCGATTTTTGCCCCAGGAGTGAACAGGGGATGCAAGGTGAGCGAGTCCAGAATGTGACGGTCGATCAGAGTGGAAACGGCGGCGGGTCCAACGAGATTGAAAGATTGGTTCCAGGTCAACAGGTGATGGGTGAACGCCTGTAGATGGTCTTGCTCCACAGAGGTGGGCCTGCGTCCCACCAGGGTGTGGATTTCCTGATAGCAATGCTCCCAGTCGGCTTGGGAATAGTTGTTCATGCAAACCTTGATTTGAGAAGAGGAAGAAAAGGAAAAATTGGTAAAACCCTGGGAGATGAATCCCAGACCCGCTTTTTTTTTATTAAACCGCACCCATTTCGGGATGCATTGTTTCATTTGCGTGGGTCCAGGGGGATGATCCCCCTGGTGGGGTCCAGGGGCGAAGCCCTTGGGACTCTCAAACATCAAATTTTTTCAAAAAAAATCAAAACATTCAAAATTTTTATGTTTTTAAAGCCAAAACCCTGGGGGAAGAATCCCCCAGACCCCCGCTTTTTTTTCAAAAATGGAGATCTCGTGCGCTTTTCGCGCAGCGCGCCGCAGGCGCGGTTTAATGGTTTTTCAGGTGAATCATCAGGACGGAAATGGCGGCCGGGGTGGCACCGGGAACACGGTAAGCCTGACCAAGCGTGCGCGGTGCCACCCTGTGCCACTTCTGCCGCAACTCGCTGGATAACCCTGGAATATTCAACCAGTCCAGATTTTCCGGCAACAGGTAACTCTCGGCTTTGCGATAGCGTTCCACCTCTTCCCGCTGACGTGTCAAATAGCCCTCATACCGCGCCTCCACGTCCAGTACCTTCATCACTTCAGGATCCACATCACCCAAACCAGCCTGGTCGAATAATGCAACACATTCATCCTCCCCCTTGCGGAGTAAATCCCAGGCCTTTTTCTTTTCCCGCACGTTTGATGCGTCAGACTTGATTGACATTAAACTGGTGGATTGCAACACCGCTCTTGCGCCAGAAATCGCTTCCATCTTTTTTTGGAATTTGATCCATCGGGCATCGTCCACCAGGCCGATCTCCCGACCCAAAGGAGTCAAACGGGCATCCGCGTTGTCCGTGCGCAACAATAAGCGAAACTCGGCCCGGGAGGTGAACATCCGGTACGGCTCATCCACCCCCTTGGTGACCAGATCATCGATCATCACACCCAGATAACTCTGGGAACGATCAAAGCAGACCGGCGGCAGATTGAAATGAAAACGTGCTGCCTGAATCCCCGCCACCAATCCCTGCGCGGCAGCCTCCTCGTAACCCGTCGAACCATTGATCTGCCCGGCCAGATACAAACCCTCCACCCCCTTGACAGCCAAAGTCTCCCGCAGCTGGATGGGATCGGCCATGTCATATTCAATGGCATATCCGGGGCGTAGAATCTCCACCCGCTCCAACCCCTCCATGGAGTGCAGCAACGCCAATTGAATGTCTATCGGCAAACTGGTGGATATGCCGTTGGGGTAAATTTCCGTGGTGCGCCACCCCTCCGGCTCAAGAAAGATCTGATGCCGGTCCCGCTCCCCGAAACGGACCACCTTGTCCTCGATGGAAGGACAATAACGTGGACCAATCCCCTTGATCTGTCCGGAATAGAGCGGCGCCCGATGCAGATTGGCCAAGATCAATTCGTGGGTTCCGGCATTCGTATAGCCGATGTGACAATCAACACGAGGCCGGGAAATGGTCCCGGTCAGGAAAGAAAACGGCACAGGGGGCTCCTCCCCCGGCTGGGCCTCAAAACGGGACCAGTCGATGGTCCGTCCCTCCAGACGGGGCGGAGTGCCGGTTTTCAGACGCATCAGTTCCAACCCCAAATCCCGCAACCCGTCACTCAAATACGAACTGGGCGGATCGCCCAAACGACCCGCCGGAAAGGTCCGCTCGCCGATGTGCGCCAAACCACGGAGAAAAGTCCCGGTCGTCAACACCACCGCCGATGCCCGACAGAGCTGCCCCCAGTCGGTCTTGATGCCGCATACCCGCCCTCCCTCCACCACCAAACCCACCGCCTCGCCCTGACGCAAGGTCAGATTGGGGACGGCCTCCAGCGCGGCCCGCACCTCCCGCCGGTAGTCCAGCTTGTCCATCTGCGCCCGTGGTCCCCGCACCGCCGGTCCCTTGCTGCGGTTGAGCACACGGAAATGAATGCCCGCGCGGTCGGCGAGCAGGCCCATCAAGCCACCCAAGGCGTCAATCTCCCGCACCAGATGTCCCTTGCCCAAACCCCCGATGGCGGGATTGCAGGACATCTGACCGATGGTATCCAGATTCTGGGTCAACAGCAGGGTCGCGGCCCCCATGCGCGCCGCGGCATGCGCCGCCTCACACCCCCCGTGGCCCCCTCCAACGACAATGACATCAAATGTGTGTGCAGGCAGCATGGGGCAGCAGACGAGCGAGAGGTTTCACGTGAAACAGGAGCGCTTTCACGTCACTTTCCAATACAAAAAGTTTTAAAAATTTGTTCCAGCAGAACATCGTGGGTTATGTGTCCCACCAGCTCCCCCAAAGCCTCCAGGGCGGAACGCAAGGGGAGGGCGGTAATTTCTCCTGGTTTGTTATGTACGATCAAGGCTTCACACTCCACCAAGGCCCGAATCGCCTGGCTCAGTGCCTCCTTTTGCCGCACGGCCATGATCACCGCCCCCTCTCCATCCGCGGGCAGGGGGAGGAACAATCCGGCGATGGCGGTGGTCAGGGCATCCAGACCCGCGCCGGTCACACAGGAGACCGTCACGGTGGGCAGGGGTTGCCACTCCAGCAGCGGGGCCGGGGAACCCTGGTGCAGATCCATTTTGTTCCACACCACGATCCCCTGTCCAGGCGGGATGGACCGGACCAACTCCAGCTCCTCCCCGGAAGGGGCCTGTTGGGCATCCATCACCAGCAACACCCCATCCGCCTGCGTCAGACGCTCTCTGGTCAATTTGATCCCCTCGGCCTCTATCACCTCCTCGGAGTGGCGCAAACCCGCCGTATCGATCAGCAGGACCCCTATGCCGTGAATTTCCAGACGGCTCTCGATGCAATCCCTGGTGGTGCCGGGCAGAGCGGAGACAATGGCCCGCTGCTTGCCCAACAGCCGGTTGAAGAGACTCGACTTGCCTACATTGGGACGACCGGCGATGAGGAGCTGAAAGCCGTCGTTCAGATGGCTTCCCAACTGGGCGCTGCGCAACAAGCCCCCCAGGGTTTCCGTCACACTGGAGAGTTCCCGCAGCAAAGCGGGCGTGGGGAGAGTCTCCACCTCCTCGTCGGCGAAATCCAGGGAGGCTTCCAGGTGGGCCAAAAGGTGCAACAGTTTCTCCCTGACCCGGGTGATGCGCTGGGAGAGCGACCCCTCCATCTGGCGCATCGCCTCCTGGGCGGCGCGCAGGGTGGAGGCGTTGATCAGGGCGGCCAGGGCTTCGGCCTGGGTCAAATCCATTTTGCCATTCAGACAGGCCCGCCGGGTGAACTCACCGGGTCGGGCGGGCCGGATGCCCAGTTCCGTCAGATGTTCCAGCACATGTCGCACCACCACGGGGGCGCCATGGCAGTGCAACTCCACGAGATCATCCCCGGTATAGGAGTGGGGCGCCTGGAAAAAGACCATCATGGCCTTGTCCAGGGGTTGTTTGCCCCCATGTTCCCGCTGGTCCACCAGGTCCATGCGTTTGAGGATGCGCGGGGTGAAGTCGGCCAGGGTGGCGGGTCGCCCGTCCGGGCGGCGCAGCAGAGGCAGCAGACGTTCCTTCAGGCCGGTTCCGCTCAAGCGGATGACGGCCACTGCCGAGGTCCCGGGGGGGGTGGCAAGGCCCGCGATGGGTTCGTTTTCCAAAGAGAGAGGGGAGCGCATGCAAGGAGTCAGATGTCTTGTTTCATGATGTACCCTTGCTGGGCAATGGAGAGGATGTTGTTGACCAGCCAGTACATCACCAGGCCAGCGGGAAAGGAGAGAAACATGAAGGTGAAGATCACCGGCAGAAACAGCATGACCTTGGCCTGCACCGGGTCGGCGGGGGCCGGATTCATTTTGGTCTGCACGAACATGGAGACCCCCATCAGCAGGGGCAGCACATAATAGGGGTCCATCTCCGAGAGGTCATGCACCCACAGGAACAGAGGCGCGTGCCGCATCTCCACGGAGAGCAGCAGTACCTTGTACAAGGCGAAGAAGACCGGGATCTGCACCAGGATCGGCAGGCAACCCCCCAGAGGGTTGACCTTGTTCTCCTGGTACATTTTCATGGTCTCCTGTTGCAGCAGGGCCTTGTCGTGGGCGTAGAGCTTTTTCAACTCCTCCATCTTGGGCGCCAGTTTTTTCATGGCGTTCATGGAGCGGTAGCTCTTGGTGGCCAGGGGGAAGAACAGCAGCTTGATGATCACGGTCAGCAGGATGATGGCGATACCGTAATTGTGGAAGAAATCGTTGAAGAACAATAAAACTTTCACCAAAGGCACGGCCAGGAAGTGGAACCAGCCGTAATCGATGGAGCGTTCGAGTTTCAGGTCCATGGATTCCAGGGTGCGCAGCTCCTTGGGGCCGATGAAGAGGCTGGTCTTTTTCTCGATCTGCTCCCCCGGCTGGAGCTCCTGTTTGCCGGCCACCACACCCGCGCGATGGGTGGGGTCGTCGAAGTCGAAATAGAATTTTTTTCCGATGCCGGGTTGGTCGGGCACGATGGCCGCCAGGAAGTATTTGTCGCTGAAGCCGGTCCACCCCTCCTGGGCGTTGATGCGCTGATCGGTCTTTTTCAGATCTTCGTAGGGGTGCTGCACGCGCACGCTGTCCAGGTAGCCCATGGGGCCCTGGAAGTCGGAGACGGCCATGGCCTGCTGGCCCTCCGGTTTGGGTTCGAAGCGCACGAAATGGGAGAAATGGTAAAGGGTGACGGGCTGTTTGGATTGATTCACCACCCGGTCGGCCACCGTGATCAGATAGGAGTTCGGCTCCAGGGTGAAGGTCTTTTCAAAGCGCAGGTTCTGATTGTTCTCCCAGAACAACTGCAAGGGGGAGCCGGGTTGCAGGGTATGGTCGCTCTTTGGCTGCCACTGGCTTTTGCGGGAGGGGAGGTCGAGGCCCACTTCGCCCAGAAAGCCGCTCTCCTCGAAGAAGAGGTGGGGTCCCTTGTCATGGAAAAACTGGATGGGTTGGCCTTCCGGGGGCATTTTGTCCAGGTGTTTCAAGAATTTCAGGTCCGACAGCACCGCTCCCAGATTGGAGATGCTGCCCTGGATGACGCCGTTGTTGAAGGCGAATTTCTGTTCTTTGGCCTCGGCAGCCGGGTCCACGATGGATGGGGGCGCGGCCTGATGCGGGGGTTGAGCGGTGTCGGCCCCTTTGGTCTCCTCCACCTTTTTGGGCGCTTCCGTCGCCTGTTGGGAGATCACTGTCGGGGTGGGAGGCGGGAAATAGAGGTCCGACAAGGTCTGGTAGACGACCAGGAGGATGAATGACAAGGTGATGGCCAGGAGAGTGCGCTGGTCCATGGGAATATCCTAGTAGGGTTTCAAGGGACGGGATCGAATCCGCCAGGGTGGAATGGATGGCATTTGCCCAAGCGGCGCAGGGCGAGCCAGCTTCCCTTGGCCGAGCCGTGTCGCAGGAGGGCGTCGGTGGCGTAGCGGGAGCAACTCGGGTAGAACCGGCAACTGCCGGGCAGCACGGGCGCTATCAGGAGTTGATAGAGACGTATGAGGCCCAAAAGAAATTTTTGCAGCATTTTCATTGAGTTCAATCTATCACACAGTCAATGTCGAGCTGGATGCGAACAGCTCGCGCAGCATTCGGGTCAATTCCGCGTTGACGGTTTGTCCGGCCGGTGGTTTGGCGATGATCACGCATTCCATGTTCTGGGTCAATCGGGGACGGTGCAAGCGAAAAAATTCCCTGATGACTCTTTTGATCCGGGTGCGGCTGACCGCTTTGCCCACCTTGCGACTGACCGTGATGCCGAGGCGCGGGAGTGGATGATCACTCCTGCGCACCAGCAGGTTGAAGCAGCGTGATGAATAGCGTTTTCCCTGGGAGGCGACCTGCTGGAATTCCCTGGAGGTCAGGAGGCGCGCTGACTTTGGAAAGCGGAAATCCGTCTCGCCGATCAAGGGATTACGGAATCAGCAGGTGGCGACCCTTGGCCCGGCGGCGTGACAGGACAGCGCGACCATTGTGGGTGGCCATGCGTGCCCGGAAGCCATGGGTGCGCGCGCGGCGGATTCTGCTGGGTTGAAAAGTTCTTTTCACGGGTTGGTTTCCTTACATGAGATGGCAAGTTCCATTTTGTTGAACTCGACATCATGCCCCATTTTTTGCAAAAGGTCAACCCATTATTGGGGGGTCCAGGGGGAATTATTCCCCCTGTCAGGGTTTGGGGCGAAGCCCCGAGGCGTAACGCCGGGCGCTTTTGACGGTATTCTGCAACAGCATGGCGATGGTCATCGGCCCCACCCCGCCAGGAGAGGGGGTAATGAAAGAGGCGCGTTGACTGGCGCTGGCAAAGTCCACGTCCCCGCACAGGGAGCCGTCCGGCAGCCGGTTGGTGCCGACATCGATGACCACCGCCCCTTCCTTGATCCAATCGCCTTGAATCATGCGTGGCCGTCCCACCGCCGCCACCAGAAGATCGGCCTCGCCGATGAGTTGAGGAAACCGGGCCGTGCGCGAGTG
>JADGCR010000069.1 GCA_015228895.1 Magnetococcales bacterium | reverse complement strand
ATGACGGCGGTCTCCACCTCCTGGGAGGCGGTGGCCACGATGACCGGAACCTCCGGGAAATGGCGGATGATCTCCGGAAGAAGCTCGATGCCGGAGAGGTTGGGCATGAACAGGTCCAGGATCACGGTCATGGCCTTCTGACGCAGCATCAGGGGCATGAGGTCGCGGCTGTCCTGCACCGTGACCACCTCCTTGAAGCCGGAACTGCGCAGGAAAAGGCTCAAGCTGTTGAGGACGTGCTCCTCGTCATCCACGAGCACGATGGGAGGTGCGAAAGTGTGGCTTTCGTTCATTTAGCTTTCTCCTGAAACGGGCAGGTGAATGAAAAGCGTGGTGCCGGTGTTGAGCCGGGATTCGAAACGCAGTCGCCCGCCGTGATTCTTGATGATGGTGGATGAGATGGAGAGTCCCAGTCCGGTGCCTCCCTTCTCCATGCGGGTGGTGTAGAAGGGCTCGGTGATTTTTTCCAGATGCGCTGGATGGATGCCGCACCCCTGATCCCGGATGATGAAAATCACCTCCCGGTTCTCTGCGTCCACCCTTGCCTCCAGCAACACCCCGCGGCTGCGATCCGGCAGCGATTGCAGGGCGTTGATGAGCACGTTGATGAGCACCTGCTCCAACTGCTGGGCATCGCCCCGGACCGGGGGCAGGCGCAGGGGCAGGTGGGTGGAAAAGTGGTCGGTGTGGTTGTGGATGGTGGTAACGAGCAGTTGCAAGGCGGACTGGATCACCCGGTTCAGATCCAACGGCTCCCGGGAGCCCGGGGATTCACTGCTGGCGATGTGGCGCAGCAATCCGACGATCTTCTTGATGCGTTCGGTGTTTTCGATGATCCAGGTGATGGTCTTGGGCAGTTTGCTCCCCATCTCCGCGTAGGGGAGTCCGGCGATGGCGAAATCGCCGTGCTCCCGGAAATATTCGTCCAGGATCGGGCGGATGGAGCTCCAGGAGTCGGCCAGCAGGGTGGCGTTGTAGTAGATGGAGTTGTTGGGATTGTTGATCTCGTGGGCCACACCGGCGGCCATCAGTCCCAGGGAGGCCAGACGGGAGTTCTTGCTGGCCTGTTCCGCCAGCATCTTGTTCTCCGAGATATCGGTGGCCACCACCATGGCGTTGACGATGCGCGCCTCCTCCAGAAGCGGAACCACCCGGATCTCCCACCAGCGGTTCTCCGGGGAGCAGTAGTGGAAGTGGTTGGTCTCCCGATGGGAGAAGGCCCGCTCCAGGGCGTGGAGATAGGGCTGTCGGGACTTTTCATCGCTGGCGAGCAGGGTCGGGGCCGGATCGCTCTCCCCGGCGGCTGGCGGGCGATTGCTCAGTTGCACGGCGCCATCGCCATCCACCAGCCGGATGAGGTCCGGAGACTGATTAAACAGGGCGCTGAGCAGCCGTTCCGATTTTTGCAGTTGCACGGCCATGACGGTGCGCAGCTCCAGATCGTTGCGGATGCGCAACAGGTAGTAGGCGAGCCAGGCGGTGAAGACCAGGCCCGCCACCAGGGTGATCCAGTCCCCGGAGCCGAACCACTCCGCAGAGCGGAAGTGCGAGGTCTGGGCGCAGGTGATGTTCCAGGTCCGGTTGCCGAGCTTGGTGTTGGCGAAGGATCTGTTGCCCGGTTGCGCGAGCCAGAGTTGCCACTCCAGGGGATCACGGAACTGGTAAGGGGTGGGGGCGAGCCGGGAGGAATAGAAGTTCAGGAATCGCTCCGCCTCCGGGGCGCTTTCGTCCAGGATCATGCACTCCACGCCTCTGGGTTCCAGCAGGGAAATGGCATCCTTGGCCAGGTCGGCGAAGCGGAACAGGCCGATGATGAAGCCGGTCAGGCTGTTGTGGCGTTCCAGGACCGTGGTGACCGTGGCGCCGATGGGATAGACCGGATAGATCGCCAGAAAGCCGAATTGGGGAGGGGATGTCTCTTCCAGGGGGACGCGACCGCTGATGGTCAACTGGCCGGTGTCCCGGGCCTGATTGAGGATGCGCTTGAGGCGGGAATCGGCGAAGTGGTCATCCCCCTGCTGGCGCGCCCGTGCGGAGGCCGGCTCGATATGGATGATGGTGGCGGTTTCCGTCTCCGGATTGCGATTCAAGGTCACCCATTGCAGGGATTCGGTGCCGGGATGACGGGCGCGAATCTGGGTGGCGATGCGGCCAAAGGTGGCGGCGCCGATCGGCGCCTGGGTGGCCTGGAAGAGGTCGTGCATTTCGTAGACCGCTTCCGTGGCGGTTTCCAGCCCCTTGCGCACCGCCCGCTGGCGGTCTTCCGCCACCCATTCGAACTCCTGGCGCAGGTGATGGGTGATTTGCAGGCGCACGCTGTAAAAGGTCAGCAGGGAGAACACGATGCCACACGTCACGACCAGCAACACCATGCCGTATCTGGTCAGCCAGGCGGTATAGGGGTGGGGTGGTGAAGAAGGGTTGCTCATCGCGATTGGCGCCGTGCTTCGGGTTTCGTCTGGTTACAAATATCCGATGTTAAGCGCTTTGTCCCGAACGGGCAAGGCACGATATAGCTTCATTCACATTCACAAACCGACCAAGAGGAGATGTTCCATGAGCACGCAATCCACGCTGGGCCACATGCTGGATCAGGTTCTGCCCCCCATGCCGCCGTTTCTGGCCATGATCACCCGCCAGGCGGAAAATCTAGCCCAGGGTTTTTCCCATGCCTGCGAGTTCCTCTTGGAAGGGGAGGCGGTGAGTCGCGCCGCCCTCGCCAATCGGGAGGAGAAAGCCAGAACCCTGCGTTTGCAGCATTTGAGCCGCTTGCAGCAATCCTTTTCCACCCCCATCGACCGTTCCGACCTGTTGCAGGCCATCACCACCCTGGAGGCCCCCATGGGGACGTTGCATCTGGTGATCGAAGAGATGGATGCCTTGGGCATCACTTCGGACAACTATTGCCTGGAGATGGCCATCGTGCTGCGGGAGGCGGCTCATGCCCTGCATCGCGGCTATGGCCGCCTGGCGGATGCACCCGGCCTGGCGGAACCGGATGCTCAGATGGGACTGGAGTGCTTGCCCAGCGTGGAGCGCGTCTATCGCAGGGCGCTGGCCGCGATCTACGCCGTCGAGGAGGATGTGCAGCGCTTGCGCGCCAAGGAGGAGCAGGCCGAGATGAATGCCTTCGTCCACATGGTGGATATCCTCAAGCGCCGTGAGATCTATCTGCAATTCCGCAGCATAGCCGTGCAGTTGAGCGAGGCCGCCGCCGTGCTGCATGGCATCGTGGTTCAGATCGGCTGATCCTCTCTCCTTTCTTCACTCCCTCGCTCTCTTCCGCGTCATGTGGAAGAGAGCGAGGGGTGGAGCGTGTTTTTTGGTCAGCGGCGACCCCTCCCCTCGTCCCTTCAGGATGAGGCATTTCGGCTGCTCCGAATCACTCCTTGAATTTGTTGCCGGTCAGATGGGGGGGATCCAACAATAACATAATGAAATTTGACAAATCACTTCGTTAGGGCAACATGAGGTGCCGCTGTTTCTTCCAGGTTAGAAAAAATCGCGCATTCGGTAGCCGACCCCCATCTCGGTGAGGAGCAGGCGGGGATGGGTGGGATCGGCTTCCAGTTTGCGGCGCAACTGCGCCATGAATACCCGCAGAGTATGGGTCTGATGGGTGCAGCTTGGCCCCCAGATCTCTTTGAGTATCTGTTGATGGGTCAGAACACGGCCCGCATTTCTGGCCAGATGGAGCAGCAGACGATATTCGATGGGGGTCATGGGAATGGTTTTTCCATCGATCCGAACCTCCCGGCGCACAGGGTCCAAACGCAGGGGACCGATTTCCAGGATCGATTCCAAAGGCTGTCCGCTGGCAAGCAACGTGGCATGACGCAAGGCAACCCGGATGCGGGCCATCAACTCCTCGATGCCGAAAGGCTTGGTCAGATAGTCGTCCGCGCCGACATCCAGGGCGGAAACCTTATCGTCCTCGCGACCACGGGCCGAAATGACGATGATGGGAAGATGAGTCCATTCCCGGATCTCCCGTGTGAAATCGATGCCATTCCCATCCGGCAGACCCAGATCCAGAAGAATGAGATCCGGTGGGTGGGAAGTGGCATGCAGACGGGCTTCCCGCAAGTTGACCGCCTCCGTCACCTCGAAATCCCGCGCGGTCAGGGCGGTGCGCAGAAAACGACGCATCTGAACCTCGTCTTCCACCACCAGAATGCGCATGGATGGATGGTTCATCTTATCATATCTCTCTTTCGAATTCCTCGTGTGCGATATCCGGTTGCAAAGGTGGTTGGTGCAGGAGAATCAAGAACTCGGCACCACCTTGCTTATTGGGGACAACCTGAATCGTTCCTCCGTGCGCCTGGATCACCCCACGGCAAATGGCCAGTCCCAACCCGGAACCGGGAATGGCCGTTGTCGGACCGCGCGTGAATTTCTCGAAAATCCGTTCCTCCTCTCCGGCTGGAATTCCCGCCCCCTCATCCCTGACGCGAATGGCGACCCGATCCCCACGGCTCTCCACGCTCCAGTGGATGGGTGTCCGGGGTGGGGTGTATTTGATCGCGTTGTCCAGCAGATTGATCAGCACCTGTTCAATAAACACCGGGTCCACATACAACATCTGGACCTTCTCATCCACGGTAACATGCACCCGTCTGCCATGAAATCGTTTTTCCATGCGAACCAGCACCGATCCAGCGATCTCCTCGAAGGGGATCCACTCCCGACGCAGATGACATCCCCCGCTCTCCAGACGCACCATTTCCAGCAGATTGAAGATCAGCCGTTCCATCCGTTCGGCCTCGGTACAGATGGTCTCCTGCAATTCCCGTTGCTGGCCGGGATCCAGGTTGCCGCTGTCATCCCGCAACGCGGTGCCCGCGCCGATGATGGATGCCAATGGGGTGCGCAGATCGTGGGAGGCCATGTTCAGCAGGGTGCCGCGCAACTCTTCGGATTTGACGCGAATCGCCGCACTGCGAGCCTTTTCGCTCAATCTGGCCCGGTCGATCGCCAGGGTGGCCTGATGGGTGAATGCCTCCAGAAAGAAACGGTGATCCGCGTTGAGAAATTCCGGATCGACAATGCGCAGGATCAGAACGCCAAAGGCGTGGGAGGTCAACAATGGCAGCGCGGTGGTCTGGTTGTCCGCAAGATTGATTGTCCCGCGACCTGAGGCCAGACCATGATCGCAACTCCAGCGCATCATCGCCCACTCTTCGACCGTGGGCTGCCAGTGCTCCGGGGTGGCGGAAACCACGCTCAATTGCCCGTGCTCATCGTGCAGGCAAACGGCGACCGGACCACCAAACAAACGGGCGGCGTGTCGGGTGATGATGCCGGCCATCTCCCGTTCGTCGAGGGTGGTCATCACTTCCCGGTTCAGGGCATGCAGCGCGTCGGTTTGACGTTCCCGTTCCCGCGCTTCACGTTCCTGACGCCGGATGTGGGTCATCAGACCGCTGACAACCATGCCCACCGCAAACAGTATCGTGAAGGTCAGAGCGGCTTGCGGGTCGGAAACCGCGAATGTGAAATAGGGGGGCACGAAAAAAAAATTGTAGGCCCCCACGGAGAATAACGAGGCCACCAGGGAAGGCCCTTGTCCGAAACGAAAGGCCATGGCCATGACCGGCAACAAATAGAGCATGACCAGATCCGGCGAGGTGAGGAGTCCGCGTCCCAGATAAGCCATCAGGGTGGTCAACGCCACGGCCAGCAGACTGGCGGCGTAACCGCTCCAGTGGGTGGCGGAAAAGGCGGAACGCGGAGCAATGGCGGGCTGGGGCAGATCCTCTCCGGCCAGGCATTGCACCTCGATGGCTCCGCTGTTGCGCACCAGATCATGAATCAATGAGGGCTTGAAGCGATCCCGCCAGCGATTCAGGGTCGGTTTGCCGATCAGGATCCGGGTCACTCCATACTGGAGCGCGCATCGGATGACCTCGTGACTGACCCGGTGTCCGGTCAGTCGAATGGTTTCCGCACCCAGGGAGTCGGCCAGCCGCAGATGGGCCAACAATCGTTGCCGGTCTGTGGCGGTCATGGCGTAGGCGTCCGGGGCATCCACGGTCACCACCATCCAGGATGCCCCCAGTCCGTTCGCCTGACGACAGGCGGCGTGAATCAAACGGGCGGAGGCGGGACTGGGACTCACGCACACCAGGATGCGCTCCTTGGTCGGAGCAGAGGATGCCGGATGGGGTTCCATGGTGTGGTCATGCTCCGATCATGCCCGGCGGCGGGATGTGAGGCGATTTTTGATAATAAGGTATCAAAAATCGCCTCACAAGTCGACGAGCGCTCCCATTTCAACCACCCGGTGGGGCGGCAGACAAAACCAGGATACGGCGCTGCTCGCGTTGCGTTGCAACCACAAATACAGTTGAATGCGCCACAACGGCAATTCATGGCGGGATTGCGTGACAACAAATACCGGTCGTCCCAGAAAAAAGGAGGTTTCATCAGGCTCGGACCACTCTTGCAACAGGATGCTCGTGCGCAGGGCGCGGGGAATGTCCGGGGTTTCCGCGAACCCGAAGTGCAGAGTCATCCTGTGGAATCCGTTGCCCAGATCCTCTTCCGTCACCCGCTCAGAGGAACCCAGGTGGGGGGTATCCAGAAATCGTATGGTCAGGATGATCACCAATTCATGGATGATCCAGTGGTGTTGCAGGTTTTGCACCAGGGGACGGGGCACGGTTTGGATGTCCGGGGTCAGATAGATGCCGATGCCTTGCGCCCTGGGCATGGGATTGCTCTCGCATTGGTGCAAAAAGGGCTTCAGGGGGATTTCCTGCTTGCGAATGGCCCCTTTGGAAAGATCCACCCCTTTTTTCCAGGTGGACATCAACAGAAAGATCCCGCTGCCCAGCAGCAGGGGAAACCATCCGCCATCCGGGATCTTGAGGGCATTGGCAGCGAAGAAGAGCAGGTCGAACACCAGAAAAAAGAGTGTGGCCGTCAGGGTCGTCGAGAAACTCCAGCCCAGCATGCCTCTCAGCACGATGCCAAAGGCCAGGGTGGTATCAATGGCCATCGCCCCGGTGACGGCGATCCCATAGGCCGCCGCCAGATTGCTGCTGCTGCGAAATCCCACTACCAGGATCAAAACCGCCACCAGAAGAATCCAGTTGATGGTCGGCACGTAGATCTGTCCTTCCTCCTGTTCCGAAGTGTGAATGATCGTCATGCGGGGCAGGAATCCCAATTGCATGGCCTGCCGGGCTGCGGAGAATGCCCCGGAGATCACCGCCTGGGAGGCGATGACCGTGGCGGCGGTGGACAGGCCCACCAAAGGATACAGACCCCACTCCGGGGCGAGCAGGTAGAATGGGTTGCGTATGGCCTCCGGGTCATGCAGGATCAGAGCACCCTGTCCGAAATAGTTGATGGTCAGGGAGGGAAAGACCAGCAGCAGCCAAGCCAGTCGGATGGGGCGGCATCCGAAGTGACCCATGTCGGCGTAGAGTGCTTCGGCCCCTGTTACCGAGAGAAAAACCGATCCCAGAACGATGAACGCCTGTGTCTGGTGTGCGATGAAAAATTGTACGCCATACCGGGGATCCAGGGCGACCAGAATCTGCGGATTCTTGAGGATGCCATACATGCCGAGCATGGCCAGGGTAATGAACCAGATCATCATGACCGGGCCGAACAACGCGCCCACCCCGGCGGTTCCCTGACGCTGGAACAGGAACAGGCCCAGCAGGACAGCCAGGGTCACAGGAACCACCACCGGCTTGAGAAACGGAGTGGCCAGTTCCAGTCCTTCGACTGCGGAGAGTACGGAAATCGCCGGGGTGATCACTCCGTCTCCAAAGAACAGCGCCAGTCCGCAAATCCCCAGAAAGTGAATGAGTACGCGCCAGACTGGAGTGGCGTGGGGGGAGCGCAGGGCTATGGCGGTCAGCGCCATGATGCCCCCTTCCCCTTTGTTGTCGGCGCGCATGATGAAGGCCACATATTTGATGGTGATCACCACCACCAGCGACCAGAAGATCAGGGAGAGGATCCCCAGGATATCGCTTTGGACCACAGAGGCTCCATGGCCCAATGAGGCCAGAGACTCTTTGAGCGCGTACAGGGGGCTGGTGCCGATGTCCCCGAAGACGACACCCAGGGCACCGACCACCAGGGTGGCCAGCCGTGTTTTGTCTGAATGGTCGTGCTGCTCTGACATGCCGATTGGTTCCTCGTGTCTTTAGGTCAAAATTGAGATTGACCAGGTGGATTGGAGAGATCACAAATCAGTATGACAAGGCAGCCATCAAAGCGGGATCAAATATCGGGGATTGGATATCAGGATTTCATCAGGATTGCGGCTTGCGGGAGGGGCGATGGTGGTCGCAAATTCCCCAGAAGTGGCGGTTGGAAATGCTTCGTCAACATGGCAGAAGGCGATTGCTGGCGCGGTTCTGGTCTGCCATGAGACATTTGCCCCGTTCTTTCGACTTCCTGCTCTATTCCCTGGAAATCGAATCAGGATCCCATTGGACGGCGGAAAACAAAGAAATCATAATGCCTGTCAGCGCGCAACGGGATTGCCCGCCTGCCAAACGATCACGGCATTCACTGCCTCTGTGCCAATGTAAACGAGACACCGCCCCCCTGATCGTTTAGTGTAGGGCGAGGAGGTGATGAGAGATGGATGCGAAGGCGACGGATTTGATGGGGTCACAAGGGGAGCGGCCAGATCCTGAGGTTTCGGAGAAGGCGCGGCGTCGGACGTTTTCAGCGTCCTACAAAGTCCGGATTCTGGAGAAGGTGGATCAGTGCACCCATCCGGGAGAGATTGGTTCTCTGCTTCGGCGGGAGGGGCTGCACTCCTCGCACCTGACCAAGTGGCGGCGGCAGCGGGAGGAAGGCGTTCTGGCCGGGCTGTCGCCACGTCAGCGAGGGCCCCGCAAGGAACCCGTCAATCCCCTGGCCCAGCAGGTAGCGGCCCAGGAGCGTGAGATCCAGCGTTTGCGCCAAAAGTTGGAAAAAGCGGAAACGATCATCGAATTCCAAAAAAAAATCTCGGAACTCCTGGGGATCGCCCTGAATCCCGAGGAAAACGGAAAGAAGAACTGACGGAGGCGGCGATAAGACTGGGCGTCGTCGTGGGGGTACAGTCAGCCTGCGCGGCGCTGGGGTTGAACCGCTCCCGGTATTATCGAGGCAAGTGTCGGCGGGAAGCGACGCGGGAGAAGACGGTTCGCCCCAAGCCGCCGTT
Organism: Magnetococcales bacterium; assembly: GCA_015228895.1. The sequence goes on along the minus strand of JADGCR010000069.1, from coordinate 740 downwards.
GTCCCTGACGCTGGAGGAAACGCAGGAAGTGCTGGATCTTCTTCGTTCCGAGCGGTTCATGGATCAGGCTCCCGCAGTGGTTCATGCCACTCTCCTGGAAGAGGGGCGCTACCTGTGCTCGGTGCGGACCATGTATCGAATTTTGGCCGGAGAGGGCGAGGTTCGGGAGCGGCGCAACCAGAAGCGTCATCCCGTCTATGCCAAACCGGAACTGCTGGCGACCAGCCCGAACCAGGTGTGGAGCTGGGACATCACCAAGCTGAAGGGGCCGGTCAAGTGGACGTATTTTTACCTGTACGTCATCATGGACATCTTCAGTCGCCTGGTGGTGGGCTGGATGGTCGCCCCGAAGGAGTCCGCCGAGTTGGCCAGGCAGTTGATTTCAGAGAGTTGCGCCAAGCAGGGAATCCAGCAGGAGCAACTCACGATTCATGCGGATCGGGGGTCGAGCATGAAGTCGAAGCCGGTGGCCCTGCTCCTGGCCGACCTTGGGGTGACCAAAAGTCACAGTCGACCCTACGTCTCCAACGACAACCCCTTTTCGGAGGCGTCGTTCAAGACGTTGAAATATCGTCCGGATTTTCCGGAGCGATTCGGTTCCATTGAGGATGCCCGGGGCCACTGCCGGGTGTTCTTCGCCTGGTACAACGGCGAGCATCGGCACTCGGGGATCGCCATGCTGACGCCGGAGATGGTCCATTACGGGGATGCCGACCAGGTTATCCAGAGGCGATCCGTAG
>JADGCR010000068.1 GCA_015228895.1 Magnetococcales bacterium | reverse complement strand
ACCTGACCATCGAATCCATGAGTGCCGATTATCTGGCCCTGTTCGGCAATCCGAGCAACCTGACGCCCAACCTCGACCGTCTGGCCAAGGAGTCCCTGACCTTCACCAACTACTATGCCACCGGCACCCGCACCGACCGGGGCATGGAGAGCATCGTGCTCTCGGTGCCCCCCACGCCGGGCCGCAGCAAGGTGAAGCGGCCCAACAACGAGGATCTCTTTTCGGTGGGTTTCCTGTTCCGGGAGCGGGGCTACGACACCCGTTTCATCTACGGCGGTTACGGCTATTTCGACAATATGAATCATTTTTTTAGTCATAACGGTTTCGATGTGGTGGACCGCACCCTGTTGACCGCTGCCGAGATCACCATGGAGAATGTCTGGGGGGTGGCGGACGAGGATCTCTTCCGCCGGGTGATGTCCAACGGATCGTCGCTGCGCAGGGTGGCGTTGGGGCCGGAGAGCCGCTGGCGCACCCGGGCGAAGACCTCTCTTTCATCCTTTTTCAGATAGAAGCGGTCATATTCCAGTTCGTTGTTGAGAAAAGCGGAAAAGAGGGAGTAGATGCCGTTCTTGGCCAGCTCGGCGTGAAAACGGTTGCGCACGCTTTCCGCCAGGGAGTGATCGACGCCGAAATAGAAGAGCACGGGCAGCAGCAGCAGTTTAGAGCCATGCAGCGCCCGCGCCCGGAAGGGCTCGGCAACCTCGAAGGCGGGTTGCAGCCACTGTTTGCGGCGTACCAGCTCCCAGATGAGGGCCGTCACCACCAGGATGGCCAGCAGCAGAGTCGGTACCGGATAGGATTGGCGGATGTTGCCGATCACCTCCTGGGTGTAGACCAGATAATCCACGGCGATGAAGTTGTAGCGCACGCCGAACTCGTCCCAGAAGATCCACTCGGAGACGCCATTGAAAACCATTAGATAAAGAGCAGCGCAATAAACAAAATAATAGAAAAAACGGTGCAGGGGATGACAGAAGAACCGGTTGGGCAGCAGGATCAGATAGATCAGAAACAAGATGACGAAGTAGGAGAACGCCACCAGGTCATAGAAAAGACCGGTGGCAAAGATGCGCAGGATGGCGCCGACGGAGAGCTCCAGGCCGTCGTAGGCCTTGAAGAAGAGCGCCAGCCGAATGACGAAGGAGATGGCGACGAACAGCAGGCCGAAAAGATAGAGCCCGCCGAATCGGGTCGCCAGGAGTTTGCGCATGAATTCATCCCGTCTGGGTTGGGGGTTTTTCCTTGTAGCCGCAATTCTCCGTCGGACAGAGATACTCGGTGCCGAACCGTTTGGTGACCTTCTCGGTCAAGAACGGCGCCTGGCATTGGGGGCATGACGTTCCGGGCAGGGGCTTGTTCCACAACGCATGGCGACACTTGGGATAGTTGGAGCAGGAGAAGAACACCTTGCCGCGCCGGGATTTCTTCTCCAGGAAGGTGCCCTTGTCGCACAGGGGGCAGAGCACCCCGGTATCCCTGGGTTTCTCCAGCGGCTGGATGTTGCGGCAGGCGGGATAGCCGGAACAGGCCAGATACTTGCCGAAGCGGCCCGCCTTGACCAGCATGGGTTTTTCACATTTGTCACAGAGCTGATCGGAGAGTTCCGGTTCCGGCTCGGGTTTCTCCTCCTCCCCCTCCTTCTTGAGGTTGCGGGTGAAACGGCACTCCGGGTAGTTGGAACAGGCCAGGAAACGCCCGAAGCGTCCCAACTTGATGTTGAGGGGTTGCTGGCACTCCGGGCAGGTCTGATCCGTGGCCTCGGTGGTGATGTCGGAGCGCTTCGTGGTGCTCTCCTTCTCGAGCACCTGGGTCTGGAACGGCTTCCAGAAGGAGTCCAGCAGGGGGATCCAGGCCATTTCCCCCCGGGAGATGGCATCCAGATCGTCCTCCAGATGGGCGGTGAAGTGGTAATCGACGTATTTTTCGAAATGTTCCACCAGGAAGCGGTTCACCACCTCCCCCACATCCTCGGGCACGAACTTGCGCTGCTCCAGCTTGACATAACCCCGCTCCTGCAACGTGGACATGGTGGGGGCGTAGGTGGACGGACGACCGATGCCGTAGCTCTCCAGAATCTTGACCAGCGAGGCCTCGGTATACCGGGGCGGCGGTTCGGTGAAATGCCGGTGGGGATCGATGGTGGTCACGGTCAGGGGATTGCCCTCCTCCAGGGGGGGCAGGATGGCGTCGGTTTCGTCCTGGTTGCGATCCTGCTCCGGGGTGGCGTCGTGGCCTTCGCTGTAGACCTCCATGAATCCGGGAAAGGCCACGGAGGAACCCGTGGCCCGAAACAGATGGGGCGCCTTGGGATCGTTTTTGCCCACCGCCAGGGTGGCGGCCACCTGATCGAGCTGGGCCGAGGCCATCTGACAGGCCATGGTGCGCTTCCAGATCAGCTCGTAAAGACGGAAACCGTCCCTGTCCAGGGTTTTGCGCAACTTTTCCGGGAAGAGGTTGGGGTCGGTGGGACGCACCGCCTCGTGGGCCTCCTGGGCGTTTTTGGCGGAGGATTTGTATTTTCTCGGGGTCTTGGGGAGATAATCCGCGCCATAGCGCTGTTTGATCAGATCACGCAGGGCGTTGACCGCCTCGCTGGCCAGCTGCACCGAGTCGGTTCTCATGTAGGTGATCAAACCGACGGTCTCCTGCGTGCCGTCCGGCAGGGTGATCTCCACCCCTTCGTAAAGCTTCTGGGCGGTGATCATGGTCTGCCGGGCGGAAAATCCCAATTTGCGGGAGGCCTCCTGCTGCAAGGTGGAGGTGATGAAGGGCGGGGAGGGGTTGCGCAACACCCGCTTTTTTTCCACCGCCGCGACGAAAACCGGCTGATCGCTGACGGCCTGCACCAGCTGCAAGGCCCGTGTTTCGTTGGGGATGTCGAAACGGTTGAGCTTTTTCCCCTCCGCGCTCACCAGACGGGCCTGGAAGGGGCGTCGCTCGGCGTTGGGGTCGGTGCGGATCACATCCGCCGTGATGCTCCAGTACTCCTGGGTTTTGAACTCCCGGACTTCGTTTTCCCGTTCGCAGATCAACCGCAAGGCCACGGATTGCACCCGACCGGCGGAAAGCCCCCGTCGCACCTTTTTCCACAGCAGGGGACTGAGATTGAAACCCACCAGATAATCCAGGGCGCGCCTGGTCTGTTGGGCGTTGACCAGATTCATGTCGATGTCCCTGGGGTTGCTCACCGCCTCCAGGATGGCCCGTTTGGTGATCTCGTGGAACACCACCCGTTTGACCGGGATGTGGGCCAGCTCCTTTTTGGCCCGCAGGGTCTCCAGAACGTGCCAGGAGATGGCTTCGCCTTCCCGGTCAGGGTCGGTGGCCAGCAACAGCAGTTCCGCCCCCTTGGCGGCTTTGGCCAGTTCCGTGACATGTTTGGTCGAGTCGGAGGAGACCTCGTAGTGCATCTGGAATTGGTTTTCCGTGTCCACGGAGCCGTCCTTGGACGGCAGGTCGCGAATATGGCCATAGGTGGCGGCGACGGTGTACTCCTTGCCAAGAAACTTGTTGATGGTTTTGGCTTTGGCGGGAGATTCTACGATGACGAGTTTGGTCATGAAACCTGATCGTGATAATGGAGGTGAATGAAAAGGGTTTCAGGGTGGAGGGCGGGAGGTGATCCTGGCGTATCGACCACCGGGGAGACGCTCCACCACTCCTGAAAGTTCAAGTTGCAGTAAAATGCGTGAAAGCGCAATCACTGTCAATTGACAACACCGGGCCAGTTCATCCTCGTGGAGGGGGTCGGACCCGATGCAAGCCAGTACGGACGCGGCGTCCCCGCCCAACAGGGGGTGCTGCTCTTGTGTGGATTTTTTATATTCTGAAGGTTCAGGCGGGGGACGCACCGGCCAGTTCAGCTCTTCCAGGATATCGTTCACCCCTTCGGTCAGGCGCGCCCCCTGACGCAACAGCTCATGGGTGCCCCGTGTGTTGGCGTTGTTGGCCAGACCCGGCACCGCGAACACCTCCCGGCCCTGCTCCAGGGCCATGCGGGCGGTGATGAGCGCGCCGGACCCTTCCGGGGCCTCCACGATCACCACCCCCCGGGAGAGACCGGAGAGAATGCGGCTGCGGGGCGGAAAGAGCCAGGGAACCGGCAGCACGCCCAGGGGGGCTTCCGTCACCAGACAGCCGTGGGTTGCGATGTTCTGCTGCAACTCCCGGTTGCTGCGGGGATAGGCCACGTTCAGGCCCGTGGCCAGCACCCCCACCGTGGCGCCCCGGTTTGCCAGGGCACCCCGATGGGCGGCGGCGTCGATGCCCGTGGCCAGACCGCTGACGGTGACCATTCCGCTTTGCGCCAGATCGCGCCCCAGGGTGAAGGCGAACTCCAAACCGCTCCGGCTGGCCTTGCGGGTTCCGGTCACGGTCACCGGGCCGTCTCCTTGCAGCAGGGCGGGGTCCCCCAGCACGAACAGCGCCGGTGGCGGGTCGTGGATGGCCGCCAGCAGGGGGGGATAATCCGCCTCGCCCGGAATGAGCATGCGACCCCCCATGGCGTGCAGGCGTTCCAGTTCGTCGGCGATGGGGGCGGCGGGGGAGTGGAGGCGGAACTGTTCCAGGGTTCTGGAGAGGGCGGGCCGCATGTTGGGGACCGTGGCCAACTGTTTTGGAGACGCTGCCAACACCGCGGAAAAGCTGCCCAGATGGCGCACCAGGTGGATCAGGGTCGCGGCCCCCATGCCGGGGGAGCGGACCAGACGCAACCAGTCGGTGAACAGTGCGGATTCCATGGAACGCAATCGCCGGGTCAGGGGGTGCGGATCGTGTCTCCGAGTCGGACGGGTTGCAGGGTGTTCTCCAGCATGGCGAAGGAGGCTCTGGAACCGATGTGAAACAGAATGGCGGTGCCGATCCGCTTTTCCGGGATTTCCATGGTCTTTCCGGAGGTGGGGTCGGGGAGGTGTTGTCGGGCGCGGTAGACCGGCAGGGTCAGCCCCTGGACCCCCCGGTGCTGACGCCCCAGGTTCACCACCACCACATGCCCGGCCCCCACTTCGGTGAGGTTGTCCTGGATGTGGATGATCCGGCCGGAGAGGGGATTGGGCGCCTGGGTGTGGAGGGTGAAGTCGGTGTTCACCGGGCTGGGGAGGGCCAGCCGGTCGCCGGCATGGAGGGTCTGCAGGGAGGTGGTGACCGTGGCGGTGGTCCCTTGGGGTGTGGTCTGGTGGATCCGCACGCTGCCCAGCCGGAAGGTCAGATGGCCCAGGGGTTCCCGGGTGTCCGGGTCCCGGAGAACCGGGCCGGGACGGAGGACATCCAGGGTGGCACCGGAGGGGAGGGGTGTGGGATAATGGATGAAAACCTCCTCCCCCCGGCTCATGTCCGGGCGACCGTTGCCGGCGTGCAGGATGTAGCCGGAGGTCATCCTGTCATCCGGGGTGGTGGTGCCCCGCTCGTGTTGATGTTCCTCCCCCAGACCCTGGGGGGGCGGGGTGATCTTCGCGTCCAGGATGCGGTGTCCCTGGGAGAGATGGAATTGGATTTGCGCCATGCCGTCCTGTCCGGCGCTGTTCTGGCCGCTGCCGGGGGTCACGATGGCCTGGGGCTGGAGCCGTTCGGTGCGCAAGGGCGGGGGGTCTCCGGCCCGGGAAGGGATCGGGAACAGCAACAGCCAGAAAAGGAGTGGGATGGCGGTTTTAGGCATGTTTTTATCTCAATGAGCCGGTTTTGCCGATGGACGGTTCGGTCCCGTGGAGCAGTCGGGAGATGTTGGCCCGGTGTCGCCAGAAGATCAGGAGGGTGATCAGACCATGGGTGGCCGGGGTATGGGTCGGGGTGGTCAGCCAGAAGAGGGCGACGGGGGAGAGGCCAAAGGCGGCCAGGGCGGCCAGGGAGGAGATCCGGAACCGCCAGGAGGTCGCCAGCCACAGCGAGGCGATGACCAGACCCAGCGGGGGCGTCCAGGCCAGCAGCGCCCCCAGCGCCACGGCGACCCCCTTGCCTCCCTTGAAGCCCAGGTAGACCGGATAGAGATGCCCCAGAAAGGCGACCAGGATCGCTCCGGCGGTGATGGGGGAGTCCGGCCCGAAGAGCGCCACGGCCAGCAGGGCTGCCAGCGCCCCCTTGCCGATGTCCAGCAGCAGCGCCGCGGCGCCCGCGGCGCGACCGGCCACCCGCAAAACATTGGTGGCGCCGATGTTGCCGCTCCCTTGCAGGCGGATGTCCCCGGCCCCCTTGACGCGGGCCACGAGGAGGCCGAAGGGTATGGCCCCCAGCAGATAGGCCCCGACGAGTGTGGTGCCGATGGTCATGGGTTCGTTCATGGTGCCTTGCGCGGGTGAAGGGCGGTCATTGGGAAAAAACCGGCTCTCGCTTGCGAAAAAGAGCTTTTTTTTTTATTCTGCGTCATTATACAGAGAAAACAGCCAACGGCGGAAATTTTTTTTTAGGCAAGGGGGTATGAATGCATGGCCAGGTCATTGAATAAAGTGCAACTGATTGGCAATCTTGGGGCGGACCCGGAGGTGCGGTTCACCCAGGACGGGCGACCCATCGCCAATTTGCGGATCGCCACCTCGGACTCCTGGAAGGATCAGCAGGGTCAGGTGCAGGAGCGTACCGAGTGGCATCGGGTGGTGGTGTTTGGCAAGTTGGCCGAAATTGCCCAGCAATATCTTCGCAAGGGGAGCAAGGTCTACATCGAGGGTCAGCTGCAGACCAGAAAGTGGACCGACAATCAGGGGCAGGAACGTTACAATACCGAGGTGGTCCTGAATCCGTTCGGGGGTCAAATGCTCATGCTCGACAGCCGGCCCGGCGCCGGGGGTCCCTCCGGGTATGGGGGCGGAGGCGCCAGCCCGCCCGCCCCGGAGATGTACTCCCAGGAGTATCGTCCACCCCCCGCTCCGCCAGCGGGCGGTGGCAAATCCCATCCCCCGGCGGGTGGAGGCAACGCCCCGTCCCCCGGCGTCCAGCCCAATATGGACGATTATGGCCAGGTCCCGAATTTTGACGACGACATCCCGTTTTAACCAGACAATCAAAGGTATCGAACCATGTTGTTCATCGCGGAGATCGGTTTGAATCATAACGGCCATTTCGGATTGGCCGGGGAGATGATCCGGCGCGCCAAGCAGGCGGGTGCCGATATCGTCAAGTTTCAACTGGGATGGCGGGACGGGGAGGGGGAGATCAACCGGATCACCCCGGAGATCATCGCCCAGTTGCATCGCATCGCGGCATTCCACGCCATCGAGCTGATGTTTTCCGTCATCCGTCCCGACGCCTGGGCGTTGCTGCAACCGTTCCAGCCGCAGCGGATCAAGATCGCCTCCCGCACGGTCAACGATCATCCCGAACTGGTCCGGGAGGTCATCGGGACGGGTCGTCCGGTCATCATCTCCCTGGGCATGTGGGAGGGGGAGGGGTTGCCTTTCGGGCAGCCGGCCAATGTGGATTATCTGTGGTGCAAATCCCGTTATCCCGCCCATCCCTGGGATCTGACCGATCTGCCCAAGAGTTTCCACAACACCCCTTACGCGGGTTACAGTGATCACTCTCTGGGTCTGGAGGTGCCGCTGCTGGCCATCGCCAGAGGGGCGCGCATCATCGAGAAGCATTTCACCTTGGATAAATCCGACACCACCATCCGGGATCACGTCCTGAGCGCGACGCCGGAGGAGTTCTGCCAGTTGGTGACGCTGGGACGTGGGATGCATCGTTATCTTCAAGCCGGGGTGTGAGAACCAACATGACCAGTCAATCCGCAGCGCCGAAAATTCTGGCGGTCATTCAGGCCAGAAGCGGTTCCAAGGGGATTCCCGACAAGAATATTCATCCGCTGCTGGGTCATCCTTTGATGGCCTATTCCATTCGGGCCGCGTTGGATTCCCGGCATGTCACGGATGTGGTGGTTTCCACGGACAGCGGGCAATATGCGGCCATCGCCCGTCGGTATGGCGCCGAAACGCCGTTTTTGCGACCCGCGGAGCTCTCCGGGGATCAGGTGGCCTCGGCCCCCTCGTTGCGTTACGCGGTGCTGGAAACCGAGAGGCTCAAGGGGGTGGTGTACGATTATGTGGTGGAGTTGCCCTGTGTCTCCCCGCTGCGGGATGGGCGGGACATCGATGGCGCTTTGGAAAAACTCATGGCCACGGGGGCGGACTCCATCATCAGCATGGCCGATACCGGGGAGAAACATCCCATCCGTCTGAAAAAGATCATCGACGATCGGATCCTCCCCTTCACCCGGGAGTATCCGGAACCGGCCATCGGCTCGCGACGGCAGGATCTCCAACCGCCGTCGTACATTCGCAACGGGGCCATTTACTCCATGACCCGGCGGGTCATCGTGGAGGAGGGGAGCCGGCACGGGGCGGACAGTCGGGCGTACCTCATGGACCCGGAGCGTTCCATCAACATCGACGAACGGATGGATCTCCATCTGGCGGAGTGCATGATGCGTCGCGGCTTTTGCAACAACCGACCCTTTGTGGTGCGGACCGCCACGGAGGAGTCCCATGTGACCGGGGGACGGCCCCTGGTGCTGGTGACGACGCCGGTGCATTTTCTGCCGGAAATCAAGGAGGAGATCCAACGGGAGGTGGATGTCGTCTTTGCCCACGGGGCCAGCCGGGAGCGGGTCATGGAGCTGCTGCCCCAGGCCGACGCCTGGATCTGCTCCCCCTGTCCCACCTATCACATCGACGCGACCATGCTGGCCTGTGGCGCGGGGAAACTGCGCATGGTGGCCACCCCCTCCACCGGTTCCAATCACATCGATCTGGACTGGTGCGAGCGGCATGGTGTGGCGGTCTCCCGCCTCAAGGACACCGCGTTCGTCCACTCCATTTTCGCCTCGTCGGAATTCACCTGGGCCTTGATCATGGCCACGGTGCGCAAGCTGCCCCAGGCCGTGGAGCGGGTCAGGCAGGGGTATTGGCGGGATGTGGAGGATCAACTCCGGGCCGTGGAGTTTCATGGCCGGACGCTGGGGATCATCGGCTTCGGTCGCATCGGCGGCAATGTGGCCCGTTACGCCCTGGCGTTCGGCATGCGGATTCTGGCCTGCGATCCTTACAAGACGATCGACGTGGCCGGGGTGGAACAGGTGGCCGGTCATCAGGAGCTGCTGTCCCGGGCGGACATCGTGTTGATCGCCGTGCATCTGGACGCCACCACCAGCGGGATGGTGGATGGCGCCTGGTTTGGCGCCATGCGCCAGGGGGCGGTGTTCGTCAACGTCTCCCGTGGGGAGATCATCGACGAGGCGGCCTTGCTGGCCCATCTGGAGAGCGGTCACTTGGCGGCGGCCGGATTGGACGTGATCACGGACGAATTCCTGTCGGACAAGCGGCGACACCCGTTGATCCGCTACGCCATGGATCACGAACGGTTGGTCATCACCCCGCACATCGCCGGTTTGACGCGGGATTCCGAACTCAAGGCGGCCCGTTTCACCTTCGCGGCGGTCAGGCGGCATTTGGGCACGGGTGGGGCGGCATGAGTGAAAAATGTTATTTGTCCGATATCTCGGTGATCGTTCCCTGCTACAATCAGGGCCGCTGGATCGAGCGTTGCATCCGCAGCATCAATCATCAGGAGGGCATCTCCACCGACGCGTTGGAGATCCTGGTGGTGGACGACGGGAGCCAGGACCATACCAGGGAGGTGTTGCGGAATCTGACCATTTTGAAAAATCTGAGAATTCTCTCCCATGAAACCAATCAGGGGTTGCCGGGTTCATTGAATCATGCCATCCGTCTGGCGCGGGGCCGGTATGTGGTGCGGGTGGACGCGGATGATTACCTGCAACGCAACTGCCTGTATGTCATGAAACTTTTCCTGGACATGAATCGGGCCTACCAGGCGGTGGCGGTGGATTATGTCAAGGTGGATCATCTGGAAAACGTCATGGGCCGTTTCAATTGTCTGGAAGAGCAGATTGCCTGTGGTATCATGTTTCGCAAGGAGTGTCTGTTCGATGTCGGCTTGTACAATACCGAGTTCAAGATGCGGGAAGGGC
>JADGCR010000067.1 GCA_015228895.1 Magnetococcales bacterium | reverse complement strand
TCAGAGCGCGCAGACCGAAATAGTTGTTGCCAGTCTGGGTGGTGCCGGGCAACTGTTTGTCCAGCCAGGGGTTGGCGTCGTTGATGCCGATGATGAAATTCTGCTGGCAGGCGTGCTGAACGGGATCGTTCCAGCTGGTCAGGACCGGAAAGCCGTCTTTTTGGGCGTCGCCGAGTCCGGAGGCGTATTCCGAGGTGGGGCCACGGTGCTTGAAATAATTGAGGCATTCGTAGAACAGTTCGCCGATGGGGTCGTAGGACTTGTAACCGTTGGCGCCGAACTTGTTGAGATAGTTGATCACCCCGGAGTTGGAGACCCCGGCGGTCAGGGTGACCTGATCCGGGTTGGAGAGGAACAGGCCATCGGTGCCGAACTCGGCGTGAGGGTTGGTCTCCAGGCCCCCCCCCGGAGGCGGGGCGCAGGGGACCGACGTATTTCATGTTGGCCCGGAGCACCCCCCCATCCCGGCTTTTGCCGTCGTCCCGGGTGTAGCTCATCAGGGCGAAGCGCATCCGGTAGGCGTTGTTTTGAATCAAGCCCTGGGGTTTGTGGTGGTTTCCGTAAGGGATGCAGTTGTCCTCCAGGCTGATCCCGCTGTCGCACACCATGACGCGGGCGTTGAGATTGGTGACCTTTTCGCTTCCGCCCCAGCTGGTGCCGATGTCGAACTGGGTGCCATGGTTGTAGAGGTAGATCTTGCTGTTGGTGTAGGGCGTGACCGTGGAGGGGGCGACGTTTTGGGTCGAGGAGATCATCTTGACCGGATACCAGGAGTCCCCCTTGCCCAGGCCCATGTTGGAGCGCTCCAGGACGGTGAGGGCGGTGGTGTCGGTGGAGCGGTTGCCCCCGGTGAGCGCCCAGCGGAACTCGTCGATGGCGGTCATGGTGGCCCAGTTGAGGAAATTGCCGCTCCACTGCCCGCTGCACTGGTGGGAGGTGGCCAGAGCGGCGGGTTCGAAGCGGCTGTTGGTGTAGGAGTAGCACTTGTCCGGGTCGAAGTAGCCGATGTACTCGTTTTCGTGGGCGTAGCACACCCCGACCGTCCCCCCGTCGTTGATCCGTCCCCCGCAGAGGGCGCCGTTGGGCTGGTCGTTGTAGGCCGCCCCCTGCATGGGAGTCTCGATGGAGAGGTTCAGCATGACGTTGGGGTCCACCAGAGCCGGCAGGGTGGGGGGCAGGGCGGCGTAGTCGGCGTTGGAGGCCCCGTGGGCCAGGTCGTGGCACCAGAACGACAGCAGCGCGCAGAGGCCATAGGCAAGATGACGGTGGTGCATGGTGGACTCGACTCCTCTCGATCAATAACAGGTGATCCAGTAGATGTCGTTGGTTGACATGCTGGAGAAATTGGCGGGCCGGTTGGCGTCGCATACGGAGTTGGTGCAACAGACGGGTTGATCCGAGGTCTTTTTTCCGACACCGCTCGAATGTTTTTTGCACCGGCAGTCGTAGACCGAGGTGGTGGTGGTGCTCACCGGCACCGAGGTGGTGGTGGTCGAACTGGTGGTGGTGGTCGTGGAGGTGCTGGCCGCGGAACTGGTGGAGGTGCTGGTGGAGGTGCTGGACGACGTGCTGGCTACGGTGGAGGTGGTGGTCGGGGTGGTGGTCGTCGTCGTGCTGGAGGAGGAGGTCGTGCTGGAAGTGGTGGTGGAGGTGGTGGAACTGGTGGTGGTTGAGGTGACGCCGGAGAGGGAGGCCGGATCGCACAGGGCGCAGGCGGGGTCCGCCATCCGGGTGACCGCGTAGGTGGATTGGAGCATGACCCGGGCGTTGTCGCTCCCGCCGCTTCCCATGGCGGTGATCCGGTACATCCGCTGGGGGAGGTCGGTCCAACCCGGATTGGCATCCCGCCAACTCTTGGAACCGTATTCGCACAGATCCTCGATGATGAATTTCGGTGGGGAGAGCACCCCTTCCAGTTGCACGGAGTAGGTTTGATGACGGTTGGTGGTGTTCCAGACCCCCAGCGCGGGGTCGGTCCAGCGGGGCAGGGAGGGACATCCCTGGGTGCAATACCCGTTGGCGCAGGTGGCCTCGAAGTCGGGGTGGCTGGTTTCCACCAGGCGTTCCCCCGCCATCATCGCCGCCTCGGCGGCATGGAACGCGAGTTGCCGGTCACGGGTGTTGCTCACCATCCCCTCTTCCATGGAGGTGTTTTTGGTGGCGGTGACTCCCAGGAGCGTCAGGATGCTCAAAAGAATCAGGGTGATGATGAAGACCGAACCCTCTTGTCGCGTCATGGCCGTCATTTTAGTTGCGCAGTTGAATGGTTGATGTGACCACCCTGCGGATGCGGTAGTCCGCCGTATGGCTGACCGTGGTGCCCGCCAGGGTGTTGGTGCCGCTGTCCGGCTGGGAGCGGATGAAGTCGCCGGTGCGCATGAGCAGTCCGATGCGGACGCTGACGACCGAGTCCCAGCCGTTGGCGGACTCCACGCCGTCGGCGGTCAGATACTGGTTGGCCACCTTGTCCCCGTCGCCATCCAGACCATACAGGATCTGGAGGTTCTCCACCCCGTTGACCAGCTCCGCCGGGGTGGAGGCGCTGCCCCGGTTGAGGATTTCCCAGAAGAGCGCCGGTTCCCCGTTGGAGCCGGTGCCGATGTAGAAGGCCAGCGCCCGGATGCGGGCCAGCATGGCGTCTGGTCCGTACTCGTGCCACGCCGTGGCGCAGGCTCCCCCGCACTCCCCGCCCAGACATTTGGTGGCGTTGCCGATGGTGCCCGTGCCGGTGTTGTGGACAATGGTTCGATTGGCCTGGTTGGCGTTGGTGATCTGGAAGATGGCCCCCTGCACGCAGTCGGTGACGCATACGATCTCGTCGTCGTTCAGATCGTGGTTTTGCGCCAGCTTGAACTGGGCGGAACAGGCGTTGTGGGACTCGATGGTGAAGGGATCGGGATCGATCCCGGAGAGGACGATGGCGTCCGAACCGGCGAGGGCGTCGCTTTGGAAAGCGGCGGGAAAGGTGGCTGGGGAGGCGTGGTCGTAGCCGCGCACCTTGCGGTTGAACGCCCAGGAGTAAGCGTTGGGGGTGTTCAGGACATTGATGGGGGTGACATTGGAGACGCAGCCCCAGTATCCCGCCATGCGGATCTCCCGCGAGATGACTTCCATGGCGAAACGGGCATTTTCCTGCAATCGGGAGATGTTTTCGTTCAACAGGTAGGTTTGGCGGGTGCTGGAGAGGATTTTCAGCATGCCGGAGATCAGGACCAGGCCGATGGTCAGGGCGATCATGATTTCGATCAGGGTGAATCCGCGGTTTTTCATATTTCCGACTTCAGGGAGAAGGTTTTATGGGCGATGACCTCGGCTCTGCGGTCATCGTCCCAGCGGATGGAGATGTCGAACAGCGCTTCCGGGCCGCCCGTGACCATGGGGGTGATCTCCCCTTCCCCGGAGGGGAGCAGCTGGTTCAGATCGCTTTTCCATTGGGCCAGGTCGAAGGTGGCCATCTGCGCGGGGGAACAGGTCGCGAGCGCGCAGTCGGTCCCCGGCGTGACCACCGTGTCGAACCCGGTGTTGTAGGCACCGTTGAGGGCCAGGGTGCGGTTGGCGCGCATCCGTTCGAACATGTCGTAGGCCAGAAAGATCACCTGGCTGCGCAGGTAGGCGCTTTGGGTGAACCGGATGGCGTTCAGCTGCATCTTTGCCAGCCCCAGCAGACCCACGGAGAGGATCGCCAGGGTGATGAGCACCTCCAGCAGGGTGAAGCCGTCAGGGTGTCGTGGCTTCATGGGCATGAGAGTCCGTTCCCGCTGGCATCCTCCGGGATGCCGTCGCCATTGGCGTCCGGGGCCGGCAGGACGCGACCCGTCGCGGCCAGGAGGATGCCATGGACGAACGCCGTGCCTCGTGGGTCGCAGAGGGTCATCGCGCCCGCGTGATTGGGGCTGAAACCACGGGAGTTGAACAGGATCTGGTTGGAGGCGGCCCCGGAGGAGAGATTGAAACGCAGGGTGTTGCCGCCGCCGGGTTTGGGATGGGCCTTGAGGAGCGTGGAGCCGGAGAGCACGATCCAGCCCTCCTGCCAGTTCCCCCCGCAGGCGAGACCCGTGGCGGAACCGCACACCGTGATGGCGGAACCCCGCCTGACCGCCTCGGTGCGGGCGAATTGCAACGTGCCGATCAAGGCGTTGCTCTGGGTGGAGATGCGGTTGTTTTGCAAGGCGGAGGAGAGGGGAGGGGCCACCATGACGGCAAGCGTGGCGACGATCGCGATAACCAACAGCATTTCGACCAGGGTGTATCCGGCGGGATATCGGGGGTTGCGAGGGAGTTTCATGGTCGTGGATCGGTGGCCTTGCGATTCAGTGGATCCTGCCTGGTCCTCCTTTGTTCTTGAAGATCATTTTGCTTCATTCTCACGGGGTTGACAAGAAAAAATACATGACTGTTCATTTTTTTTGCGGACAGCGCCCTGGCGACGATCGTTAACGCTGTTTTGTCGAGTCGGTGCGGTGGCGGCATGTCGTTTTTTTAGTATTTTAAGGTTTGCAAACATGAGTCGTTCAAAAAAAATCGAAAATTCTTTCTTGATTTTTTATAATAAATTTGATATTTTACACTTAAATAACAGCATGTTCAGACGAATGGATTTCTGATGACATCAGAACGCCAAATCGAGCTTAGCGTAAGACACCACCCAAAATTTGAACATCGAGTCCAAAGTCCCGAGTATGGGGAATGAATTGACAAAAATCGACCATTGACTTATGGTTGTCCCGCTCTGGGCAGTGTGAAAATGGTAAAGCTTGACCCGCGTTGCTCCGAAACATGAAAAATCGGCTCAGCTTGCTGGCGGATTATGGCATAAATCGTGGTTTTTTGGACGCCCCATCCTGAATATGAGTAATCCTCTTTTCGATGTTTTTGGCAAGATCGTTGACCAGTTGTTCTCCCCGGACAGCCTGGAGGGGTATCCCGTTTTCGTGCGCATGGAGTCCTCTTTTGCTCCGGGGGGCGTCTGGGGTGACGAAACGGGTGAGGCGGATTTCGAAACCCTGGCCCAGCACGCCCCCCCCGCCAGACTCCGGGAGATCCAGAACGCGGTGGACACCCTCCGCCGCCACCTGCAACAGGAACGGGAGGATGGCAGGGGCGGTTCCGGGGGCTCCGTCACGCAGAAATTCAAGGAGTTCAAGGACGCCTTGCAGTCCGGGGATGAAACCCGCCTGGAACACAATCCGTTCTACTCCGTCGTCAAGGCGGTCTATCGTCTCAATCTCGACGCCTCCACCAGGCTTTTGCAGTATCTCCAGAGCCAATCGAGTCTCAATCCCCCCAAGTCCGTACCCTTCGTCCCCACCCTGAGGGATATCTGGGGGGCGGGCAACCGGAAGGCGGGCCTGTTCAGCAAGGTGAGCGCCACTCTCGACAAATGGCTGAACTCCGGCAAGCTGCCCATCGAGATTTTTGTCTTTTTCGGCTCCACCTACACCACGGCCCGCGGGGTGAGCGACCTGCTCCAGATGCCGGGGGCCATACCCTTCATGAACGAAGGGTATGGCAGCAGCGCCGCGGAGTTCGAACGGAATCTGATCGCCTACACTTTCGGCCTGATTCTCACCGCGCTCATTCTGGATTACAAAGCCCGGCTGTTTCGCTGCATCGCCGAGGCGGGCGCGGTCTTCAAGGGGATCGGGCACGCCTTCCTGCGCTATCCCCGCTGGATGCTCGTGGCCACGCTGTTGACCGCCATTTCCATCAAGACCAACTACGACGGCATCGTCTCCCTGGTCTCCAAAAAGGCGGACCTGGATGGACAGTCCTTTGTGATCAAGCAGAAAGTCCGCAAGGCTTTGGGGTCTCCGAAGGAGGCCAAAACCACCAATCCGGGCAATCTCCACGACCTGCAACTGATCCTGCAGGAGGCCGCCGGAGTGGCGACCCAGAAGTTTTTGCAAATTCCCAAGGACGAAGCGGGGGGAGGGGCCTCCAGCGGCAATGTGGGGCTGGGTCCGCGCTACTGGGGCAAGCATTATGTCATCATGGGGGGGTACGCGGAGGGGACGGCGGATGTCTCCAGTTCCCTGGGCAACGCCGCCATGGCCCAGACCATGGACAAACTGATCCGGGAATCCAAACTCGATTTCAAACCCTCCGTCCCGGACAAGATCGCCGTCCTGCGGGGCGAATATGAGAATCATCTGAAAAAAACGGTGGATCTGGCGGAAGCGAAACTCAGACAGTTGGATCACCTCATGACCATGCAGGATCTCTCCTGGTCGGAGTTGAGCCGGGTGTTCAATCTGGAACACTACGAGATCAACGAACTCGTCAAGGAGATCACCGATGCCCTGGAGGAGAATACCCGACATTACAAGTCGGTCGCCGAGCGCATGAACCGTCTCACCGATGACCATGTCGCCCTGCTCCTGGCTTTGGACCGGACCGGCATCGTCGGGGAGACCAAATACCAGATCGACGCCAAGGCCCCCATTCCCAACATCGACGCCATCGATGAACTCAGGAAGAACGCCATACCAGCGGCCACCCACAAGACTTTCGAGGAGTTGAAGGTGTTTCTCAACGAAAGTTTCGGCGTGGCCCTGGCCAGTTCCCTGCTGCTGGTCATTTTCATGATCGCCCTCAGCATGGATATGGCCAATCCCATGCTCTACAGCCGTCTGACCGCGGTGCAGGGCAAAAAGGACCGGGACGCACTGAAGGTGCGACTCAAGAAACTCAAGGAGTGGGAAAACGACTTCGCCTCCCGATGCAAGGTGTTCTTCGACCGGGAGGATCTGGAGACCATTCTTTCGGGCATGCCGTTCCCCAACGAGACGGTGATTCGCAACGCCTATTCCCTGATGCTGGAGGAGGTGGACCCGAAGGTCAAGGATCACGTCCATTTCTCCTGGGGGGAGAGCATCGTCCAGTGGTTCAAATCCCTCTTCGAGACCACGCGGATCGTGGATATCGAGGGTTATAACGCCCGCGCGGACGCGGTGCATCACCTCCTGGCGCGACGGGAACTGTTTTTCGCCAGTTTCATCAATCGGATCTTTCCCGGAGTCATGGAAAACGAGGTGCTGGAGGGGGGGAGTTTCGCGGAGTTGATCCGTCATGTGGAAGAGCAGTCGAACATCGCCAGGGAGCAGTTGAACCTGGAGATGCGGGCCACCACCCTGAGCGGCGCCCAGTCCATGGAAGCCCGCATCGCGGAGTGGTGGGCCAGTCGCAAACCGGAAAAAGGATCCGGGGTTCCGGTGGTCGTCGGCGGGGCGAAGTCCGGCAAACTGGAGGGCTGGTTCAAGCAGGGCAAACCCAAAAGCTCCCTGGATCGCTTGACCGCCGAGTTGGAGCACGCCAAACGGGAGGAAGAGGAGGAGGCCGCCAGACTCTCCTCTGAAAACGCCCAGTCCAGAGTGGTCAAAAGACGATCGGACGCGCAGGACGATGACGAAGAGGGAGATGAAGGGACGGATGGCGAGCTCGCGCCTCCCCCGGTGACCCTGGCCCGTGTTCTGATCTATTATTTGTCGCAGAAGGCCTTTATGGCTCCGGTCTCCTTTTTCGGATACACCCGGCTGGTCTGGCTGCGGGAGATCGAGGCCCGCAACCGACAGTTCGGCGAGGGACTGGAGACCCTGTTCGATTTCATTCCCACCTTGAAAGTCACCCTGGGGGAGACCCTGCCCAGAATCCAGGACGAGACGTTCGAACCGTTGATGGAAATCTGGAACCGTTTCCCCACCTATTGCGCCAAACGGGGCGTGGAGGGGGTGGAGGAGATGGAACAGAAATTCATGGAGATGGAGAAGCGCACCCTGGAGATCTGGGGCGTCTCCCAGTTTCTGGGGCCGGATCTGGACGAGCGGGTTCTGTCCGCGGTGACCAACAAGGAGGAGATCGACGACATGGCCCGCACCATCACCGGGGGTGGGGACCAGTCGGTGTTCGTCGAGAAGCTCAACCAGTTGGAACTGGAAATGCGGGCCGCCCTGGAAAAGGCGCAAAAGGTGGAACGCGAGGCCATCGCCGACATGCGCGGCGTGGTCAACAGCGTGAAAGCGACCCGGGACGAGATCAATCAGACCCTGTTGAAGATCAATCTGCGGGGGTTGGAGATTCGCAACATGCCCCTTCCACCCCAGTCCCTGTTGCGATCTCTGGCGCAGAACCGGCAGGAGATCGACGACGCGCCCCGCATGGCCTCTTCCATTCTGGGGCGCATCGAGGCCATTCTCAATCCGAGAGAACCCCTCAACGAGAAAAAATTCGAGGAGCTGCGCAGCCTGGAACGGGAAGCCAGGGAGATCCTGGAAAAGGTGCGGGAGGTGAGGCGTTCCATGGACAAACCCCCCATCATCGATCGACGCCTGGAGGCGGAACTGGCGGCGGCGGAGGCGGCCCGGTTCGCGGGGGAGCGGGGTCAATTTCCGCTGGTTCCCTCCAGGAGCACGTTCAAAAGGGAGGTCAGCACCCGGCGGAATACGGAACGTCAAGCCCATGAGACGCGGGTGATGTTCACCGGCGCGGGTGGCGCTCATTGCGAAGGGGTGACCCGCGATATCAGTCCCACCGGCCTCAAGATGCTCTCCTGGAAGCCCTTGAAAGGGTTCGACGAAGGGGAAAACGGGGTGCTGCGTCTGGTCTGGGACGGTGGGCAGGAGCGGTTTCCCTGTCAGGTGATGCGGTTGGCGGGTCGGGAGTTGGGTCTGCGTCTGGAGGACAAACAGGAGCGGTTCCAGTCCCTGGTGCGGGAAGAACTGCTCGCCGAACTGCAAGGGGACGCGCTCGCGCCCCTCTCCTTGGTCCAGGCCGAGACCCGGGAGCCGGGCGGGGTCTGGACCGCCATGCTGACCAAACAGGGCGGGGGCGCGCGTCTGCCTTCGACTCCCCCCTTCATGGCGCAGCCGGTGGGCGAGGAGGCGGTTCCGGTGCGGAACCAATCCATCCCACCGGAGGTGGAGACCCGACAGACGGCGACACCCCGTCTGCTGACCTGGGGACCACGGGACACGACGCCGGAGGAGGAAGCCGTGGCCGGGGAGATGGCCACCATCCAACCAATCGCTCCCGCCCCCCGTCTGCTGGCCTGGGAACCCGGGAGCGGGTCGGAGGAGGTGGAGGAGCGGGAACCCCTCCCCACGGTGGTCGTCATGGAGCCGCGGGTGCCGACGGATCTGATCGTGCGGGCCGCATCCCCGTTGTCCGGCGTTCCGGTCGCGCCTCTTCGGGGCGGAGGGGACGGGGAGGCGAGGGTGGCGGGAGAGGTTGATGGCGCGTCGATGATCCACGCCATCCGGGAACGACTCGAAGACGCGGAACAGAACCTCCTGGGCATCAATCTGCTTCTCCTGGACGTGCGCCGGAGTGGCATCGACGATCCCGACATTCTCCGGGTCGTGGCGGATTGCGGTCCGCTGTTGGAACAAACCCCGCTGGAGATCGACGCCCTGTTGCAAGAGTTGCGGGAGGTGCCGGAGAGGGCTGTCACCAGGGATTCCCAGGAGTTCCGTCTTCTGTCGGCCTTGCGGAGCGAGACCAACGCGCTTTTGACGCGCATCTCCGAGGTGCGGACCCGGTTGGGCATGACCCCTTCGGCCCTCCCGCCCATTGGGGAGCCTCCGGCGCTTCGACCACCGTCCCCCACGCCGCAACCGGCGCGCAAAGTGATGGCCAAACAGCGCAGAAAGTACGCTTTTCCCCTGCCGCAGGCCAGGACCCACGATCCGGAACCGGTGGTCGAGGTGCCGGAAATCGTGGCGTCTCCTCCCGTGGAGGAGCGCGTGTTGCAGGGGCTGATGGATGAGAATCTCCGGTTGCGCCATGAATTGCGACCATTGCGACCATTGTTGAGCAAAACCGTGTTGGGGTGAGCCATCGCATGTCCTATTTGTCTGATTCCTCCCAGAACCCTTTTTTCGCGACCTTTGGCCGGCTCGTGGAGCGTTTTTTCTCCACCGAAAGTCAGGCGGGGGAACCGGTGGCGCTCTCCTGGCAGCCTTCCGCGGACGAGGCGGGGGAGGAACCCGCGCTGGGCGACTTCATTCCCGGGGAGGAGGTCAAGCAGACCCGCGAGGCGGTGGAGCTGTTGCGTCGTTCGCTGCACGCCTCCGCCGGTCGGGGCATGGATGAACTGCGCTCCCATTTCCGGGATTTCCGCACCGCCGTCAAATCCGGCAACGAAGGGTTGATGAAGGAGAATCCGTTCTATGAACT
>JADGCR010000066.1 GCA_015228895.1 Magnetococcales bacterium | reverse complement strand
GCCTTGCTGAAGGGGTATCAGAAGTTCCACGATTTCAACCCCCGTGAGATCCACCTCATCGAGGCTTTGCGCACCTTGCGGATGATCCATTACGCCGCCTGGATCGCCCGGCGCTGGGACGATCCCGCCTTTCCACGGGCCTTTCCCTGGTTCGACGCCCCCCGTTACTGGGACAATCACATCCTCTCGTTGCGGGAGCAGGCGGCCCTGATGAACGAGCCGCCCCTGGAGTGGAATCCCCACGCCTTTCTGGGCCTTTATTGACCGCGGGAAGAGCCGGAAGAGCTGCCGCACCCCCCCCCGCACCCCCGGCACCCCGGTTTGGCGCTCCCGTCACGGGAAAACAGCCGCCGGACGTGCCGCACGATGTACGCCAGGGTGAGAAGAAAGATCACGGCCAGAACCGGCGCGTCCCAGGGGGCGTCACCGTTCACGCGATGAGATGTCCGATGGTGACGATGCCGAAGGCCAGCCACCAGGCGAACACCATGGAAAAGGCCACGGAGAAGCCCGCCCATTTCCAGCCGCCGGTCTCCCTGCGAATGGTGGCGATGGTGGCCAGACACGGGGTGTACAACAAGGCGAACACCATGAAGGCGAACGCCACCAGAGGGGACATGGATTGTCCCAACATTTGCTGCAACGAGGCGGACTCGGCGGCGTTTTCACGGTTTTGGGAGTAGAGCACCGCGTAACTGGCCACCACCACCTCCTTGGCCATCAGGCCGGTGAGAATGGCCACCGTATCCCGCCAGGTCAGCTCCAGGGGAGCGAAGATCGGGGCCATGGCATGGGCGATGCGTCCCAGATAGCTCTTGGCCAGGGCCTCCTGATCCCGCCCCCGGTTCAGGGTGTTCAGGGCCTCCTGTTGTTCCGGGCTGGGGGGCTGGGCCTGCAACCGCTCGATCTGGCCCTGGTAATCCACGCTCCACTCCACGGTTTTGGGAAACTCCTTCATGAACCACAGGACAATGGAGCCGATCAGGATGACCCCGGCGATTTTATGCAGAAAATCCTTGGCGTTGTCCCACATGTGGAACAGCAGGATCCGCAGGGTTGGCAGCCGGTAGGGGGGCAGTTCCATGATGAAGGTCTCGTGTTGCCCGTCCGGCAGGAACTTGTTCAGCAGGATGGAGGCCACCATGGCCATGACGATGCTGATCATGTACATCAGGAACACCATGGTCCCCGCCATGTCGGTGAAAAAGGCCCCGGCGAAGAGGATGAACACCGGCAGACGCGCGGCGCACAGCATGAACGGGTTGACCAGGATGGCGATGAGACGGGAGCGGTCGCTCTCGATGGTGCGGGTGGCCATGACCGCCGGAACATTGCAGCCGAAACCGATCACCAGGGGGATGAGGGCCTTGCCGTGCAGTCCGAAGCTGTGCATCATCCGGTCCATGAGAAAGGCGGCCCGGGTCAGATAGCCGGTTTCGCTGAAAATGGCCATGAAAAAAAACAGAATGATGATATTGGGCAGAAAGATGATGGTCCCCCCCACCCCCGCCAGGATGCCGTCCACCGCCAGGTCGTGGACCATGCCCGCGGGCAACAGCTCCCCGACCCACGTCTTGATCAGGTCCACCGCGCCTTGAATCCAGCCGGTGGGGTATTTCCCCAAGGTGAACGTGGATTGAAACATCAGCCACAAAAAACCGACGAACAGGGGAATGCCCAGGAGTTTATGGAGCAGCCAGGTGTCCAGTTTGCGGGTCAGGTCCAGGTGGTTGGCCATTTCCGGGGTCTGGCGCACCGTCTTGAGGATCAGATCGTGCACAAAGCCATAACGGGCGTCGGCAAAGAGCATTTCGCACTCCCCGCCGTGTTCCCTGGCCAGGTCGTAGCGCTCCCGGCGCACCATTTCCAGGAGATGGTCATGGTCCCCTTCCCGGCGCAGCAGGGCGTCATCCCCTTCCAGGAGCTTGATCGCCAGCCAGCGGGTTGCGTGGGCGTCCATTTTGTCCGGGTGCAGTTCCCGGATCCGGCCTTGCACCCGGACGATGGCGGCGGCCAGATGGTCGTCGTAGGGATGGATTCTGGGTTCGGGGCGGTGTCGGTGTTCCGCCATGTGCAACACGGTGGTTTTGAAGTTTTCCAAACCCGCGCCGGTGACCCCGTTGACCGCCAGCACCGGCCCCCCCAGCAACGCGGAGAGGGCGGCGGTGTCGATGCGCAGCTGCTTGCGTTGGGCCTCGTCGATCATGTTGAGGATGAAGATGATCGGTTTGCCCAGTTCGATCAACTGACTGCTCAGGAACAGGGAACGCTCCAGATTGCCGGCGTCGATGACATTGACCAGGATGTCCGCCTTGTCGTCGTGGATGAAATCCCTGGCGGCGCTCTCTTCCGGGGTCTGGGTGGTGAGGGCGTACACTCCGGGAAGATCGACCAGTTGAAACGGTTTGTCCTGCACCGCGCAGGAGCGTCGCTTGATGGCGACCGTCACCCGAGGATAGTTGCCAACCGGATCCTGCGAGTGGCACAATTGATTGAAGATCGTGGTTTTTCCGCTGTTCGGATTGCCGACGAGCCCAATGGTCACCGGGTTGTTGGACACCATGGCAAACCTCCATGCCTTGACTGGGATGCGACAGAATCAACCGTTGGAAACCAGGACGTTTCTGGCGTCGTCGTTGCGGATGGAGAGGCGGTAACCCAGTATGGTATAGATCCTGGGATCCCCCATGGGGGCTTTGGTTTCCAGGGCGATCTCCTTGCCTTTCACCAGACCGAGGGCCATCAGCCGTCGTTTGCTGACGGTATCTCCCAGCAGACCCTCGATTTTGGCGGTGTTACCGACTTGCAAATCAGCGAGTGTCATTTGATTCATGTTTACCTTGCCAGTGAAAACCCAATGAGGATGATTGACGATCCTAAAATTTAAATGGGAAGCACTCTCATTGTCAAGGAAAATCCACGCCAAAATCCATCCAGGGGTTGCCCTGCGCACGCAGCGTGCTTATCTCATCATCATATTCAGAGGGATTCACTCGCAGGCGACAAGGAATCGACACGAGATGCAACAGGACCGCTTGACCACCAAATCACAGGAAGCCTTGCAACAGGCGGTGCATCTGGCGGCGGGACGCCGCCATCAACGGCTGGAACCGGAACACCTGCTGATGGCCCTGCTGGAACAGCAGCAGGGGATGGTCCGCCCCATTCTGGCGAAGATGGGAGTCCCCCCGGAGGCGCTGACCACCGAGTTGACGCGCCTGCTGGACCGCCTCCCCCGGGTCGAGGGGGCGGGAGCGGACCAGGTGCTCTTCTCCCGTCGCCTGCAGGGGATCTGGGCCGACGCGGACGCCCTGGCGACCAGAATGCAGGACGCCTATCTCTCCACCGAACACTTTCTGCTGGCCATGGCCGGGGAACGGGAGGGGGATTGCACGCCGCTGTTCAAACGCCACGGCATCACCCCGGAGGCCATCCAGGAGGCCTTGAACGCCATCGCCGGGGGACGGCGGGTCACCTCCCAGGAGCCGGAAAACAGCTTCCAGGCCCTGGAAAAATATGGCCGCGACCTCACCGCCCTGGCCAGACAGGGGAAACTGGACCCGGTGATCGGACGGGACGACGAAATCCGCCGCACCATTCAGGTCCTCTCCCGCCGCACCAAGAACAATCCGGTCCTGATCGGCGAGGCGGGGGTGGGGAAAACCGCCATCGTCGAGGGTCTGGCTTTGCGGGTGGTGCGGGGGGATGTCCCGGAATCCCTCAAACAGGTCCGCTTCGTCGCCCTGGATATGGGCGCCCTCATCGCGGGAGCCAAATACCGGGGGGAGTTCGAGGAGCGGCTCAAGGCGGTGCTGCACGAGGTGCGGGAGGCCAACGGCAAGGTGGTGCTCTTCATCGATGAAATGCATACCCTGGTGGGCGCGGGACGCACCGATGGGGCCATGGACGCCTCCAACCTGCTGAAACCCGCCCTGGCCCGGGGGGATCTCCACTGCGTGGGGGCCACCACCCTGGACGAATACCGCAAGCATGTGGAAAAGGATCCCGCCCTGGCCCGCCGCTTCCAGCCGGTGCAGGTGGGTGAACCCACCATCGAGGACGCCATCTCCATCCTGCGGGGCATCAAGGACAAGTACGAACTCCACCACGGGGTCCGCATCACCGACGGGGCCATCGTGGCGGCGGTCACCCTCTCCCACCGTTACATCACCGACCGCTTTCTCCCGGACAAGGCCATCGACCTGGTGGACGAGGCCGCGGCCCGCATCCGCATGGAGATCACCTCCAAACCCCAGGCCATCGACGAACTGGACCGGCGCATCCTGCAACTGGAGATCGAACGGGCCGCCCTCTCCAAGGAGAGCGACCCCATCTCCAGGGAACGGCTGAAGATCCTCTCCAGGGATCTGGCCAACGACAAGGAGAAATCCGCCGCCCTCACCCTGCGCTGGCAACAGGAGAAGGCCGCCATAGACGGCGCCAGCAAACTCAAGGAGACCCTGGACAAGGCGCGCCAGGAGCTGGAGGAGGCGGAACAGCGGGGCGATCTCACCCGTGCCGGGGAACTCAAATACGGCATCATTCCCGCCCTGCTCCGCCGCCTGGAGTCCGCCGCCCCGGAGGACCGGGAGCGGATGCTCAAGGAGGAGGCCGGGGAGGAGGAGGTGGCGGCCATCGTCTCCCGCTGGACCGGCATCCCCGTGGCCAGAATGCTGGAAGGGGAACGGGCCAAGCTGCTCGCCATGGAGTCCCGTCTGGCGGAACGGGTGGTGGGGCAAAAGGAGGCCCTGTCCGCCATCTCGCGGGCGGTGCGCCGGGGCCGGGCCGGGATGGGCGATCCCAACCGTCCCATGGGTTCCTTTCTGTTCCTGGGACCCACCGGGGTGGGCAAAACCGAACTCACCAAGGTGCTGGCGGGCTTCCTGTTCGACGACGACCGGGCCATGACCCGTCTGGACATGTCCGAATACATGGAAAAACACGCCGTCTCCCGCCTGCTGGGGGCACCCCCCGGCTATGTGGGCTTCGAGGAGGGGGGGCAGTTGACCGAAGCCGTGCGCCGCCGCCCCTATGGGGTGATCCTGCTGGACGAGATCGAAAAGGCCCACCCGGATGTCTTCAACATCCTGTTGCAGGTGATGGACGACGGACGTCTGACCGACTCCCAGGGACGGGTGGTCAATTTCAAGAATTCGGTGATCATCATGACCTCCAACGTCGGCTCCGCCTCGATCGCGGCACTGCATGAGAAGTCCTGCGAGGCCATGAGAAGCCAGGTGACCCCCGCGCTGCAACAGACGTTCCGACCGGAATTCCTGAACCGGCTGGACGAAATCGTCCTCTTCCATCGCCTGGGCCCGGAACACATGGAAAACGTCGTGGAGATCCAGCTGCGCCAGATCCGGCAACTGTTGGCCGGCCACCAGATCACCCTGCAACTGACCCCGGAGGCCCGGGGCTGGCTGGCGCGGGAGGGGTTCGATCCCCAGTACGGGGCCAGACCCCTGAAACGTCTGATCCAGCGGTGGATTCAGGATGTCCTGGCCGAAGCCCTGCTCTCCGGAGCGTGCAAAAACGGAGACGTGGTCTCCATGGACCTCCAGGATGGGGTACTGAAATTGCATACTCCGTAAAAGTTCCCTTTCCAGGGCGTCATGAAGTGGTATGATGTCCCTTCGGTTGCCCAATCACATCACAGCTACAAGGTCACTGGCGGATCGGTTGCATGCTTATCGAATTCAGCGTTACCAACTACCTCTCCTTTTGCGAACGTCAGACTTTGAGCATGGCGGCCAGCTCCAATTACCGTGAGCTGCCGGAAAACACCTTCGCCACCGGGGTGGCCAGGCTGCCCAAGCTGTTGAAATCCACCGTCATCTACGGACCCAACGCCTCCGGCAAAAGCAACCTGATCCGCGCCGCGCTGTTCATGTGGGATTTCGTCCTCAACTCCGCCAAGGGGCAGGAGGGGGATATCATCGATGTCTATCCCTTCCTCCTCAACAACAAGAACGCCCAATCCCCCAGCGTCTTCGAGATGATCTTCCTGGAGGAGGGCATCCGCTATCAGTACGGTTTCGCCGTCACCCGGGAACGGGTGATGCACGAATGGCTGATCGTCTATCCCAGTGGACGGCCCCAACGCTGGTTCGAGCGCTATTACGACACCGAGGCGGGCAAGGAGATCTGGACGCTGCACAAGAAATACCTCCCCGGCAACCGGGAGGTGTGGCGGGACGCCACCCGCAAGAACGCCCTGTTCCTCTCCACCGCCATTCAGCTCAACAGCGCCCCGTTGCGTCCGGTGTTCGACTGGTTCGACAAGCGGTTGCGGGTGTTCCGACCCCACGCGGAGATCAGCAAGGAGTTCTCCGCCTCCCTGTGCAAGGACGCGGAAGGCCGTTTGCGGGTGCTGAAATTCCTGAATCAGGCGGACATGGACATCGAGGGCATCCGCCTGGAGACCAGAACCGTCGGGGATCTGGGTATGGAGGATCTGCCGGCGGAAGTGCGCATCGCCCTGCAAAAGGAGATGTCCGGGACCGTGGTGACGGAAATCCGCTTCGAACGCTCCACCGGGGACACGGGCAAGCCGGTCCTGCTCCCCTGGGACGCGGAATCGCGGGGCACCCAGAAACTCTTCGCCCTGGCGTGGCCCTGGATGAACATCCTGGGACAGGGACGGATTCTGTTCATGGACGAAATGGATACCAGCCTGCATCACCACCTGGTCAAGTTTCTCTTCGGCCTGATGCACGACGCCACCACCAATCAATACCGGGCGCAGCTGATCAGCACCACCCACGATACCGCCCTGATGGACCAGTCCGTGTTCCGCCGCGACCAGTTCTGGATGGTGGAAAAGAGCGGCGACCGTTGCAGCGAACTCTATCCGATCTCCGATTTCGACATAGAACAGGGAGAACCATTGCAAAGACGCTACCTGGAAGGCAACTTCGGCGCCATTCCAACTTTGAAACGGTTCAAGGAGTTGTGACCGGTCCACCCACACAGTCAAAACCCCAAACGCACCCGATGGTCGTGCGGGAGAGATCCTTTTCCTCTCTGGAACGCTCCCATCCCGGCCGTCCCCCCAGAGAACGCATACTGTTGCTGGCCGACGCGCCCGCCCTGGGCTATTTCCAGGATTTCGCCGCCTCCCTGGACCTTCAGAACCAGATGGTTTTCGCCCTGGCGACCCCGGAAAAGGCTCTGGCGACCCTGCAGGAAAAAATCCAGAAGGCCGGACCCTTCCGGCGGATCTATCTCCTGCTGGATTGGGCGGGAGAACCCGACTCCCCCGCGCACCACGCCAGGGAGGCGATCCAGGTCTTCCCCCCTCCCGAAACCGGCTTTGTGCGGTTCCTCTGTTGCAGGCCGTCGTTTCTGCTGTGGATTCTGCTCCACTTCGAAGAGCCGGGAGCGGAGTCCGACAACGTGCCATGGCTCGAAAAGCGGGTGGCGCAGTTGTTGGCCGACCCCCCGCCCCAGGCGTCATCCCTGTTCGCCCGATGCGGCCCGCTTCTGGAAACGGCCATGCAACGCAGCATGAAAATCACCCGCGAGCGTCTACAGGCTCAGTCGGGCGATGACGCCTTTCCCGGCAAGCCGGGGGTGCACATCCATGAGATCATCCCCTTCTTGCGCAAATTCGCCCGGCGTCACGCCCCGACGTAACGACCGTGGCCAACTACTCCACCTGCACCCCACCCAGGAAAAGGATCTCCGCAAAGGTGCGGTTCAAGGTTTTGCTGGTAAAATTCTGCATGAGAGTGCCCTGACCCCAGACCACGCTGTCCCCTTCCTTCACCGGGGAGGATGGGACGGCCAGCCAGGGACCCGCATCGTTGTTGATTTGCAGATAGAGGTATCCCCCGGATTGCAGGACCGCGTGAACCTTGCCCCGGTTGGACGGCGCGGCGGCTGGGGTCGAAGCCGGAACGGGCGTGGCGGCTGGGGTCGAAGCCGGAACGGGCGTGGCGGCCATGGGGGCGGGCGCGGACAAGGCCGACGACGACGCGGGACCGGGCAGGATCGCGCCGACAAAAAGCACCATGGGGAAGGTTTGATTCAGGGCCTTGCTGTAAAAGTTCTTCATCACGGAGTGGCGCTCCCAATGGACGATCACCCCCATTTCAGGCTCGAACTGATTGGTGGCCAACCAATACCGGACCCCCTCCGCCTCCACCTGGACATAGGTGTAGGCTCCGGCCTGTTTGCTGTCAACCACCTTGCCGGAAAGGGGAATGCGCTCGGGTTGCGCTGAAGGCGCGGCGGGGACCGGGGGATGGGCCGCCGCGGGGACCGGGGGATGGGCCGCCGCGGGGACCGGGGCGGAGGGCTGAACCGGGGCCGGAGTCTGGGTGGCCGCAACCGGCTTTTGGGCAGCGGCCCCCTTCTCCTCTTCCGCCTTGGAACACCCCATGACCAAAGACAAAAACAGCATGAAACAGATAACACCAGTGGATGACATTGTATTTTTCCTGTCCTGATAATTTGTTGACAACATTGAAATCAACCAGAGAGATCAAAACCCGTGAACCTGTCGAACCCGGCCAGCCGCCTGCTGGAAAACACCCGGATATGCGCGGTGACCGACCTGCCGGCGCTTGGAGGCAAGGAGTTCACACTGCCCACGGAGGACGGTCCCGTGCGCCTGGTGCTCCTGCAACACGCGGGCTCGGTATTGGCCTACATCAATGGCTGCAAACATTTCACCGGCACCCCGTTGAACCCCAATGGCGTCGGCAATTTCCTGCATCCACAAGACCCCGGCCTGATACGCTGCGGGGTGCATGGCGCCCTGTATCATGTGGCGACCGGAGCCTGCGCCCGGGGCGAATGCGACGGCGCGGGATTGGACCCGGTATTGTTGGAAGTGCGCGAGGGAGCGGTATTCGTCGCCCCCCAGAAAGGGAACGTCAGGGCTTGAGCGCACCTCCCGCCGGCAACGATTTCTCCTTGCCGGACGAGGATTTCCCTTCCGCAAGCAGCAGCTCCAGGCGGTAACGGGCGGCCTCCCGGGGAGGCTTGACGAAAATCACCTGGAAAGGCATTTCGGTGTTTGGCAACAATTTATTCATCTTCAAACGCTTGTCCTCGCCCTGGAGCAGCGCCATGGCCTGCAGCGCCGTTTCGCTGCTCTCGTCCAGAACCTTGTCCGGGATCACCCGGCCAGGATAGGCCAAGCCCTTGCCCACCTCCTTGCCCTCCTGGTCCAGGAGCGCGATCCGGATGCCGGGAACCATCTGGGCCAGACGCGCCGTATTGGTGACGGACCCTGAAACGAGCAACACCATGCCGAAGGGATAACGCCGCCACTCCCCCTGGGCGGGTGCCAACCGGATGGAACTGAACAGGTCGTAACGTTTGAAGGTCCACCAATCGGTCCAGGAGGCCAGCCCCAGCCCCAGGGTCAACACCAGCAACGCGACCAGCATCCAGACCTTTCTGGAAAGGATCACGGCGGGACTGGAGGCCTCCTCCCCCCCGGATTCCTCCGCCTCACCCTCCTCCACGGGAGCCTCCCCTGTGTCCCATGTCTCCTCCATCTTGATGAACGGTGCCGGCTGTTCCACCTGGGCGACGGTCTCCGCTGCAGCCTCTTGCACCTTTTTTGCCAACTGCTCCTCTTTCAGACGGGCCAGTTCCAACTCCCGCGCCGTCGGTTTCGCCAGGGCCAGCTTGACTCCGGGCCCCACCATGGTTTCGGAGTCGTCATCCCCCACCCCGGCGGCCACCGGAGGCGCGAAGGGTGGTCGTGCCGGTGGACTCTCCGCCACCTCTTTCTTCTCCATCTCCTCTTCGTCGTCATGGATGTAGGTGTTGATCAACCCATCCTTGGGGATCCCTTCATCCTCGTCCATCCCCAGCAGATCGGCGAACTCCCCGAAGGGGTCCGATCCCAGAATGTCTTCGCTCTCATCCGGATCCATCCCCAACGGCTCTTGCCGGTCCTCGCTTTCCCGTTCATCGAGGGCGTCGCCGAAGATGTCATCCACCGCGATCTCATCCAGCCCGTCCAGCCCGTCCTCCACCTCCTGGTCATCCAGAATCTCCTCAGGCTCCGCCAGCCCCTCGTCGGAGGGATTGAAACTGTCGGCTTCCAGAAAGACATCCTCCTCCACAGGGGCCTTTTTGAGCAGTTCCCCGGCAGAGGATGGTGGAGATTTGACGGGGTCCGGCTTTGATTCCCGGTTTTTTTTGGCGGGCGG
>JADGCR010000065.1 GCA_015228895.1 Magnetococcales bacterium | reverse complement strand
CAGTTCGATCTGGTGGGCATCCCCCCGGCGCCCCGTGGCGTTCCCCAGATCGAGGTCACTTTCGACATCGACGCCAATGGCCTGGTGCATGTTTCGGCCAAGGACAAGGGGACGGGACGGGAGCAGTCCATCAAGATCCAGGCCTCCGGCGGTCTGACCCAGGCGGAAATCGACAAGATGGTGCGGGACGCCGAGGCCCACGCCAGCGAGGACGCCAAGAAGCGGCAACTCATCGAGGCCCGCAACCACGGGGATTCCCTGATCTACACCACGGAAAAATCCCTCAAGGAACATGGGGACAAGGTGGACGCCGCCACCAGGAAAGGCATCGAGGAGGCCCTGGCCGAACTGAAAGCGGTGTTGGACAAGGATGACGCGGAAAAGATCGAGAGCAGGACGCAGGCCTTGATGGAAGCCTCGCTCAAACTGGGCGAAGCGGTCTACAAGGAGAGCGGCGCGGCTCCGGAAGGTCCGGATTTCGCCGGAGCGGGTTCCCACGGAACCGATGGCAAAAAGAAACCCGGCCACGACAAACCAGAGGATGTGGTCGAAGCGGATTACGAGGAAGTGCATCCAGATAAAGACACCAAATAATGTCCAAAGACTATTACGAAATCCTTGGAGTGCCGCGGGACGCCTCGGACGCCACCATCAAGAAGGCGTACCGGACCCTGGCCATGGAGTTGCACCCGGATCGCAATCCGGGTGACAAGACGGCCGAATCCAAGTTCAAGGAGGTCAACGCCGCCTACGAGGTGCTGAAGGATCAGAAAAAACGCGCCATCTACGATCAATTCGGCCACGCCGGACTGAACCAGCAGGCCGGAGGGGGCTTCTCCGGAGATCCCACCGGCTTTGGTGGCGGTTTCGGGGATATCTTCGAGGAGTTCTTCGGGGACATCTTCGGCGGTGGCCGGGGGGGACGGGACGGGGCGGACCGCAAAAGGGCGAGGATTTCCGTTACGACATGACGGTCTCGTTGGAGACGGTCATGCACGGGGCCACCGAGCGGATTCGCATTCCCTCCATCGAGCGTTGTGAATCCTGCCGGGGCAGTGGCGCCAAGCCGGGCAGCGGGCCGGAGACCTGTTCGGCCTGCGGAGGCGCGGGTCAGATCCGTACCCAGCAGGGTTTCTTTTCCATCTCCCGGCCCTGTCCCACCTGTCGTGGTCAGGGCCGGATCATTCGCAACCCGTGCGCCGAGTGTCAGGGACAGGGGCGGACCCGTTCCGAGAAGACCCTGACAGGCAAGATTCCTCAGGGGGTGGAGACCGGCACCCGCATCCGTCTCACCGGCGAGGGGGGCGCGGGTCCGCAGGGGGGGCCGCCGGGAGATCTGTACATCATCATCGAAGTGTCGTCCCATCCCATTTTCGAACGGTTCGGACCGGATCTGCTCTGTCACGCCCCCATCACCTTTCCCCAGGCCGCGTTGGGGGGGAAACTGGAGGTGCCCACCCTGGTGGGACGCGCCATCGTCACCCTGCCTCCCGGAGTGCAGACCGGCAAGCGGTTGGCGTTGCGGGGCAAGGGGTTGCCTCATCTGAATCGTCCGGGGATTTTCGGCGATCTGGTGGTGGAGGTGCGGGTGGAAACCCCGGTGACCTTGACCAAAAGACAAAAAGAGCTCCTGCAGGAGTTCGAGGCGCTTTCCAACAACGAATCCCAACCCGAATCCCACTCCTTTCTGGGGCGGGTCAAGGATTTTCTGGACAAGATGTCCTCCAAATAACCCTTTGGCAGCACAACAGGGAGTCGGGCATGAACAAAACCCCAATTGCCATCGTGGGCGCTGGTGGTCGCATGGGACGGATGCTGATTCAGGCGTTGCACGCCCGACAAGAGCATGCCCGTCTGGCTGCGGCCACGGAACATCCCGCCTCGCCCCTGATCGGTCGTGACGCGGGGGAGGTGGCCGGGGTGGGACCTTTGGGCGTGACCATCGCCGCCCGGGCCCGTTCGGCTTTCGCGCCGGGTCAAGTGGTCATCGATTTCACCGTGCCCGCCGCCACGCTGACCCATCTGGATTACGCGATCGAGGCCGCCTCGCCCCTGGTGATCGGCACCACCGGCATCGATCAGGCCGGGCGGGAGCGGATCGTGGCCGCCAGTCGGTCCATCCCGGTGGTGTTTGCCCCCAATTTCAGTGTGGGTGTCAACTTGATGTTCAAAATCGCCGCCGAGACCGCCAAAGCTTTGGGGGACTCCTTCGATGTGGAGATCATCGAGGCACACCACCGACATAAGGTGGACGCCCCTTCCGGCACGGCCCTGGGGTTGGGTCAAGCGATCGCGACAGCATTGGAACGAAATTTGCTAGAGAATGGGGTGTATGCCCGTGAAGGCCATACGGGTCCCCGCGATTCCCGCGCCATCGGTTTCGCCACGATACGGGGGGGAGACATCGTTGGGGATCACACCGCCCTTTTTGCCGGCGAGGGGGAACGGCTGGAAATCACCCATCGCGCCTCCAGTCGCATGACCTTTGCCTCCGGTGCGGTGCGCGCCGCCCTGTGGGTGCAAAACCGCCCACCCGGTCTGTTCGATATGGGGGATATCCTGGGATTCAAAGGACAGTAGGCGGAAAAAAAGCACCCACCTTGGAACTTTCTTTCCGTGAGATTGGTCTAAATCCGGCAAAAGGGAAACATACGACGCGATTTATTAATAAACGTCCATTCCACGTTTGGCGTGGATACCAATCTCAAGGAGAGACGACCATGAACAGAGGAGAATATCCAATCGCCCCGGAAGATTATGGCCTGTGTGTCGGAGTGCAGAGCAGAGTCCATATCGAAATCGGCGACAACGGCTACAGCCTGTGCCGCAGTGATCATTCCGTCATGGGTGATTGCCTGATCGAAGGGATTCAGGACATCGGGATCGCCCATGAATTGACGGAAATGCTCATCGGCGAACTGGAGGAAAAAGCCCTGAACGCTCAGCAAAACCCCTCGCTGATCTTCGGTTGATCCTGAATCGGGCAGGAGGCGAAGTCACCACGGTCTCCTGTCCGATCCCAATTCCCACCTGCCACTCCCACCTGTTACAAATTCTGCGCGTCAAATCTTTTGCTCACAGTTGCCTACCGCTCTTAATTTCGTTATTGTTGCCATGGAAATTGTGGTTCACCCTCCCATGGGTGTGGGGGTGAATGATTTTTTTGGCAAGGATGGTGCGTTCATGGACAGCATAGAAGTCGAAAAATTCAAACCGGGACAAAGTGTTACCCTCGATTTCGGCAACAAGACGCCGATTCTCACCCGCATGGAGGCCCCGCGACAATTCAAGATCGAGGAGTGGTATCCGGAAGAGCGGGTGATCTATCTGCTGGACGATGTGATCGCCGAAGACGAACCGCTCCGTTACAGCTTTGATCCAACCCTCACTCTGGCCGACGCCCTGAAAGCGGACAGGCAGATCTTTGGTCAACAACGGAAAATGTATGATTTCCTGGGCCGGATGGTGGGAGGGATTGAAATGGATGAAGAAGACGAGGACGACGACGAGGATGGGAATGGTTGAACGGAACCTTGCGGGACCATAGCGCAGCCATGCGTCCAACGGTTCATCCCACGGTGCCGCGCATCAAGATTTGCGGGATCACCAACACCGCAGACGCTCTGGCGGCGGTGGAGGCCGGAGCGGACGCCTTGGGATTTGTCTTTTATTCCCGTTCCAAACGGTATGTGACACCCGGGCAGGTGGCCAAGATCCTGCCGGACATCCCGCCGTTCATCACCATCACCGGACTTTTTGTCAATGCGTGCCGGGACGAAATCCGGGAGGTGATGGCCTGCTGTCGCATGGATGTGTTGCAACTGCACGGGGACGAGGCTCCCGGGGAGTGTCGCGGTCTGCCCGGCAGGGTGATCAAGGCCATTCGCGTCGCCTCACCGGAAGACCTGTATGGTCTGGAGCGTTATCCCGTCAGCGCAGTGCTGCTGGACGCCAAGGTGGGTGCCCACTACGGCGGTTCGGGATGCAGCTTCGACTGGTCCCTGCTCAAGGAGTATCGCAGTCCGACTCCCTTGATCCTCGCCGGGGGGCTCAACCCGGAGAATGTGGCGACCGCCGTGCGTCAGGTGCGTCCCTACGCCGTGGATGTCTCCAGCGGGGTGGAGTCCTCTCCCGGCATCAAGGATCATGAAAAAATGGCGCATTTCATCCGGCGTGTCCGCCAGGCCGCCCTGGAAACCATCAGGTAGCGATACAAAGGAGCATCATGATCACCCGGAAAGAATTGACCGCACTCCAGAGTGCCGCCGGCAAGGGTCAGGCGGAGGCGCAGAATCAACTGGGCACTTTGCATCTCAAGGGGGAAGGGGTGCCAAAGGATGACAAGGAGGCCATGAAATGGTTCCGGTTGGCGGCGGATCAGGGCAACGCGGTGGCCCAGCAAAATCTGGGCATGATGTATTATCAGGGCAAAGGCGCGCCGAAGAATGGCGCCCAGGCGGTCAAATGGTTTCAACTCGCCGCGGAGCAGGGGGCGGTCAACGCCCAGTACAATCTGGGGGTGATCTTCGAGGCGGGCAAACTGGTGCCGAAGGACGAACGGGCCGCGGTCAAATGGTATCGCCTGGCGGCGGACCAGGGGAACGCCAACGCCCAACTCAATCTGGGCATGCTCCATCGCAAGAGCAAAGGGGAGGTCCAGGATGACCAGGAGGCGCTCAAGTGGTTGCGTCTGGCCGCCGGACAAGGACTGGCCCTGGCCCGGTTCAATCTGGGATTGCTGTACGAAGGGGGCCATGGGGTGACCAGGGACTACACCCAGGCCATGAAATGGCTGCGCCTGGCGGCGGACCAGGGATTGGCGTTGGCCCAGTTCAACCTCTGTGTCCTGTACGGCGAGGGCAAGGGGGTGCCCCAGGACGACCGGGAGGCGGCCAACTGGTGCCGAATGGCCGCCGAACAGGGCAACGCGCTGGCCCAACTCACGCTGGGGTCGATGTTCGCCCAGGGCAAGGGGGTCGCCGAGGATCATCTTCAGGCCTACATGTGGCTGGAACTGGCGGCCACCCAGGGAAACGCCCTGGCCGTGGAACGGCGGGACTACCTGAGCGAGGCGATGAACCCCTCCCAACTCGCCCAGGCCCAATCCCGCGCCAGACAATGGAAACCTGTCATACGTTAATTATTTTTTGGCCTGATCATTGCATAATGAAGCTTATTCCAGACACTTCGATCGAGGAGACGACGATGCCCGCCACTGTCCAGCAAAATTCCCTGTCCGCTCATCTGACGACCCGCGGCCTGCATGCCAAGGCGTTGCTGGAAGCCAATGAGGAGCGTATCAACGCCTTGCACACCACCCTCAAACTGCTGGAAAAGGAACGCCACGAATTGTGCGGCAAACTCCAGGGTTCGCCCGGCTTGACCGCCAATGAAATCAACTGGGTGTTTCGCCCCGCCTCCCCGTTGACGCTCCAGCCGGGCGTTTCCGACCGTTCGGTTGGTCCAACCGGCAATTATTGCTGAACCGCCTCCCCGGTCCCCGTTTTTTTGCGATTGTCCCCCGCGCAGGTTGATGCTACTTTTATGGCGGTAAACCTCAGGTTGGCATCAGGGGACTCGCATGTGGATCAGGTGGGTGTTGCTGTCGTTGGCTCTGATGACAGGGGGCGGAGCGGAAGCCGGAGAAAAATTCTCCCTCCAGTTGCGCTGGGATCATCAGTTCCAGTTCGCCGGTTATTACGCGGCCCAGTGGCAGGGCTATTACGCCAACGAGGGCCTGGAAGTGGAGATCCGCCCCGGGGTGCTGCCCGATGGCAGAATCCTCAGCGCGGTCCAGGAGGTCGGGGAGGGACGGGCCGATTTCGGCATTGGTTCCGCGGATATCCTGATGGGTCGGGATCGGGGCCTGCCATTGGTTCTGCTGGCTTCCATCTTTCAACAATCCGCCGTGGCGTTTTATTATCGTAGCGATACCACCATCGACAATCTGACCCAACTGCTGAACCTGCGGGTGGCCAGGCAGTTGAACGATCAGATCGATGTGGAATTTCAAGCCCTGCTCAAAGCCGAAGGGATCAATCCCTCCCAAGTCACTCCCCATCCCCATCGTCCCGATTTGCAGCATCTGCTGACAGGCCAGGTGGATCTCATTCCGGGCTATCAGATCACCATCCCCTTCACGGCCATGAAGGCCGGGGTGCGGTTGAAGACCCTGCTGACCCGACATTACGGCATCCAGTTTTACGGGGATTCCCTGTTCGCCAATCAGCATGTGACCCGGAACAAACCGGCGGAGGTGGTCCGTTTCCTGAACGCCAGTCTGCAAGGTTGGCGCTACGCCCTCGACCACCCGGAGGAGATCGCGACGCGCATCGCCACGGAATACACGAGCAAAATGTCCTTTGATGATTTCAAGCAACTGAATCTGTTCCAGGCCCATGGCATTCGGGAGCTGATGCTCTATCCCACCATCGCGATCGGACACATCTCCCCGGAACGGTGGCAGAAAATCCATCAATTGCTCAAACGCAGCAAACTGCTCGGCAACGAGCCGGGCGGGGAATCCTTCATCTTTTCCCCGGAAACCGCCTTGCGCCAAGGACGGGAGAGACAGCAACTCCATTTTCTGGCCGGTTTGACCCTCTTTTTCTGTCTGGTGCTCCTCCTCCTGGCCTGGCATAAAAAAGGCGTGAGGAGATTGGCCGAGGAGGCGCTCAAGATCAGCGAAGCCCGCTTTCGCGGGGCTTTCGAGACCGCGGCCCATGGCATGGCCCTGGCCTCGCCTCAGGGTCGTTTTCTCAAGGTCAACCAGGCGTTGTGCGCCATCGTCGGCTATCAGGAACAGGAGTTGCTGACCAGGAATTTCCAGGCCATCACCCATCCCGACGACCTGGAGGACGACCTGGTTCTGATGCAACAAACCCTGACCGGGGTCGTGCCGAGCTTTCACATGGAAAAACGCTATTGCCACGCCCTGGGTCACATCATCCGGGTGCGCCTGAGCGTCTCCCTGGTGCGGGACGGGGCGGGGCAGCCGGTCCATTTCGTCGCCCACATCCAGGACATCACCGCCCAGAAAAACGCCGAAGCGGACCTGATCGCCGCCAGGGAGCAACTGCTCCTCCAGGTGGCCTGCATCAATCGCATTCAGAGTCTGTTCATCGCGGAATCCCATCCCGACGCGGTTTTTTCCACTCTGCTTCAGGAAATTCTGAAACTCACCGGCAGCCTGGGGGGATTCGTCGCCGAGGTGCAACAGGAGCAATCCGGCTCCCTGCGTCTGAAGTGTCTGGCCATGGCGGGTTTCGCCGACAGCAACTGTTCCCCGCCCTGCTTCATCGCCATGTCGGACCGCCAGGCCGCGCCCATTCTCGCGGGTCAACCTCTGATCGACAACGATCCCGAACAGAATTTTCTGCTGTTCGCCCCACCCGCCGGGCATCCCATGATCCACTCCTTCCTGGGAATGCCGATCCGGCGCAACGAATCGGTCATCGGCGTGCTGGGTATGGCCAATCGGCCCAAAGGGTATGACCAGGCGCTGGTGGACACTCTGCGTCCGGTGCTCTCCGCCTGCGCCCAGATCATCGAGGGATACCACATTCGCCAGGACCGGGAACGGATCGAGGACGCCCTGCGTTTGAGCGACGCCATTCTTCGTCATATGGCCGAGGGGGTCTATCTCTGCCATGCCTGTGACGGCACGATCGTCTATGCCAATCCGAAAATGGCCAAAATGTTTGGCTACGAACCCGGAGAGTTGATCGGACTCAATGTCACCCGGCTCAACGCGCCCACCTCCCGATCCCAGAAAGAGAGCGCGGCCGGCGTCATCGATCTCCTGGAGCAGACCGGCGAGTGGGCGGGGGAGATTCACAACCGGAAGAAGGATGGCAGCGATTTCTGGTGTTTCGCCACGGTTTCGACCTTCGAGCATCCGGTTTTCGGCAAGGTCTGGATTGCCATACATCAGGACATCGATGAAAAAAAACGACTCAAGGAGGAGATCGATCTGTTCTTTGCCGTGGTGGACGAACTGCTGTGCATCGCGGATACGACGGGGCGATTCCGGCGTCTGAATCCCACCTGGGAAAGAGTGCTCGGCTTCTCCATGGAAGAACTCCTGGCCCAGCCCTTTTTCAGTTTCGTGCATCCGGACGACATCCTGTCCACGGAACAGGCGGTGGCCCGGTTGGCGGGGCAGACCTCCCTGATCAATTTCATCAACCGCTATCGTTGCCGGGATGGCCGATATCGTTGGCTGGAGTGGTGCGCGGTTCCGGTGGGGGAGAGGATCTTCGCTTCCGCGCGTGACATCACCGAGCGCAAACAGATGGAGGACGATCTCCGGGAGGCCAAACAGAAGGCCGAAGCCGCGGCTTTGGCCAAGGGGGAGTTCCTGGCGGTGATGAGCCATGAAATCCGCACTCCGATGAACGTGGTGCTGGGCATGTCGGAGCTGTTGCAGGAAAGCGAGCTCCATCCCGAACAGCGCAACATGGTGCGGAACCTGCACCAGTCGAGTAGCCGCTTGTTGTCCGTGATCAACGACATCCTGGATTTTTCCCGCATCGAGGCGGGGAACGTGCCCCTGGTGGAGATCCCCTTTTCACCCCGCGATCTTCTGGAGGAGGTGACCGGTTTGATGCGGGTGACGGCTGTGGAGAAGCATCTCGCCTTGATTCAACGGGTGGCCGCCGATGTGCCGCAAACCGTGCTTGGGGATGATGGCCGTATCCGTCAGGTGCTGCTCAATCTGTTGGGCAACGCCCTCAAGTTCACTCAGCAGGGAGAGGTGACGATCCAACTCTCCGTGGACCC
Source organism: Magnetococcales bacterium (assembly GCA_015228895.1). The sequence goes on along the minus strand of JADGCR010000065.1, from coordinate 1,800 downwards.
GATCCAGCGGCCGGATCTTGTTTTCGAGGTGACGGATACCGGTATCGGCATTGAGAAGGAGTTGTTGGCACGTATTTTCGAGCAGTTCTTTCAGACCGACGCGGGCATCACCCGTCGCTATGGTGGCACCGGATTGGGTTTGGCCATCTCCAGGCAGCTGGTGGAACGGATGGGGGGACGACTGGAGGTGGAGAGCCGGTTGCATGAAGGCAGTCGCTTCTTTTTCTCCCTGCCCTTGCGGGTCGCTTCCCGGAGCGTGTCCCGGGAGGAGGTGCAGGGGAGACCCGCGGAGTCCCGCACCACACGACCCCTGCGCATTCTGCTGGCGGAAGATGTGGAACTCAATCAAATGCTGTTCCATGGCTTCCTGATGAACACGTCACACCAACTGGTCGTGGTGGAAAACGGTTTGGCGGCGGTGGAACGGGTGCGGGAGGAGACTTTCGATGTGGTGATCATGGATGTGCAGATGCCCATCATGGACGGCTACACCGCCACCTGCCGCATCCGCAGTCATGAACGGGAGACCGGTTCCCCCCGCCTGCCCATCGTCGCCCTGTCGGCCCACGCCATGGAGGGCGAACTGGAACGGAGTATCGAGGCCGGATGCGATCACTATCTCGCCAAGCCTCTCAGAAAACAAGTGTTGTTGGATCTGCTGCAAAAGATCGTGGACCCGGTGGCGGCGACATGATTATCTCTCGCAAAAAGGTTTGGAGTTCGTTATGCTCTGAAACAATCCATTTGAACACTGATTAATCTGGGAGAGCGGTACATGCATCACATTTTTCCCGAGGTCATCCGTCTCGCCATCGATGAGACGGTGCTCGCGTTTTTCACCATTGATATCGGCCTGGAGATTGGTCCGGCCATCAAGAAACCGGAGGATGAACACTACCTGCCACCCCAGGCCGACATCACCGCCATCATCGGTTTTTCCGGCATGATCGAAGGGGGGGTGCATTTGTCGGCCCCGCTGCACGCGGCATTGGGTTTGGCCAGCGCGTTTTCCGGCGAGGTGCTGGAAAAACTGGACGAGACCGCCAGGGATGCTCTGGGCGAATTGGCGAACATCGTGGCGGGGGCGGTCAAGAGTCGCATCAGCGAGCAGATTTTCCTCACCCCTCCCCAGGTGGTGACCGGGAGCAATTACGCCATCACCTATACCCACACCCTGGAGAGCACGAAATGTTATTTCAAGACCGACAACGGTCCCTTCTTCGTGGAGATTTTTTATAAGAAGTGACGCGATGTTCCAAGAAACCGCCCAGCCCGCCTGTCCTGAATGCAAAACCGCGATTGCCGGGGAGGTCACACGCCATGTCGCTCCGGGGAGCGCCTGGCTTTGTCCCCAGTGCGGAACGCCGGTCATCATCAAGCGGAAAAAACCCGCCCAATCCCTGTCAAAGCCCCTGCAGGTTTACCTCGCCTACTGTCAGGAGCACCACCACACCCGCAGTCTGCCTTTCGGTTTTTTGCGCGTCCGGCGCTTCAAGAACTATCTGGCCGCGCGGCGTCTGGCCCTGGACGCCCTGCGGGAACGTCACGTCGAGGAGTTTCTGCGCTGGATCGAAACCACCGATGGCCCGGAGAGCGTCCCTGGCTACGCATCCAATCTGCGGGATTTCTTTATGGCGTTGACCGACAAGGGGGTTCTGTCCGTCAACCCCATGGCGCGCATGACGGTGGCGCGGAGTGGCGTCGCTCCGCTTTCCAGCCCCAACCTGTCGGAGGAACTCCGGCTTTTCATCGATCATCAGGGAAAACACGGTCACACCGACACTCTCTCCTTTGATGTGC
>JADGCR010000064.1 GCA_015228895.1 Magnetococcales bacterium | reverse complement strand
GTCCGGGAGGCCGATGACGAAATGGTCCAGCAGCATCAAGAAGCCGTCCCAGAGGGTGGCCAGGACCAGCAGCTTGACCCCCGCCAGTTGCACCTGGGCCAGATCAAGGCGGCTCTTGGCCAGTTTCGGCAGCAGGTAATCCGTACCCTTGCCATAAGGCACCTGGGAGTAGCCCAGGGAAGGCAGACAGTACACCAGATGGTCCATGAACCCGGTCTGTTTGATGCTCCCCCGTTTGCCGGAGTAAAACATGAAACCGATACGCCAGATCAGGAAGGAGAAAAACACCAGACAGGTGGTCAGGTTGTTGGCCAGGTTCCACTCCGGGTCATCCCGGTAGTTCTCCGGCAGGAACAGGGTGATGGCGATGCAACACCACAGCAACAGATGGAGAAAGAGTTGAGGGTGGTTGCGCACCACGCGGGGCATGGAGGCGAAGGAGCGGGCGAGGCGAAAGAACAGATAAAGCGAAGAAACGATCAAGATGCTGTTGAACAAATACCATGAGGGGATGAACGGGTCAATCTGCAATAATTTATTGAGCAGGAACAATCCACCAAAACCTAAAGTCATTATCCAGATGCGTCCGGCAGGATACAGTTGCACCAGGATCATCAGAGGAATCAGATTTTGATAGCGGGTGGAGACCAGCAACAACTGCGCCACCAGCCACAACAGCACGTTCCCGGGCAAGGTGATGGAGAATTCGATCAGTCGCGGGTTCTCGTGCAGTTGGGAAACCCGCTGATAAACGGACCCTGAACTCATTGGCCACGCTTCTCGATCAGTTCCAGAATCTTTTGCACGGATTCCAGTTCCGCAGGGTCGATGCCGGTTTCAGAAAAATCGATCTGGAATTGCGCCTCCAGGAAAGCGATGATTTCCAGCATGGACAGGGAATCGATCAGACCAGACTTGACCAGGCCATCCGTGTCGTGCAGACGCTCCATGGGCAGATCGGGACGTTTGATGGTGGCGAGAAAGCGGAGGAGCTTCTCTCTGTTGGCCTGCATATCCATAGGATTCTCGTGTAGAAAGGGAGGGTATGGCACCTGAACTCGAAGGAGTGTAACATGAACCCCGATCAATAAAAAGTCCAAGGCCGCATCCAGTTGAAATTTACTTCACACCCGACTCCGCGGGATCGACATGCAGCCGCACCCTTTCCAGATAGAGATAGATCACCGGGGTGATATACAAGGTCAACCACTGGGAGAGGAGCAACCCCCCCACCACGGCCAATCCCAGGGGCTGGCGGGCTTCCCCCCCCGCCCCCATTCCCAGGGCGATGGGCAAGGTGCCCACCAGGGCCGCCATGGTGGTCATCATGATGGGACGGAAGCGCACCACCCCCGCCTCCCGTATCGCCTCCCTGGCGGTGAGCGCGCCGTTGTCGCGGCGGGCCTCGATGGCGAAGTCGATCATCATGATGGCGTTCTTCTTGACGATGCCGATCAGCATGATCAACCCCACGAAACCGTACAGGTTCAACTCCAGGCCGAACATCCTGAGGGTCAAGAACGCCCCCAGTCCGGCCGCCGGCAGACCGGACAGAATGGTCAGGGGGTGGATGTAGCTTTCGTACAACATGCCCAGCACCAGATAGATCACCAGCACCGACAGACCCAGCAACCAGCCGATCCCCTCCAGGGAGGATTGAAACACCTGGGCCGAACCCTGATAGCTGGCGGCGATGGTGGCCGGCATCCCCATGCCGTCCCTGGCCTGGTTGATCGCCTCGATGGCCTGACTCAGGGAGACCCCCTGGGCCAGATCGAAAGAGAGGGTCACGGCGGGCATCTGCCCCTGATGGGAGATGGCGGCGGGCCCCACGGACCTGGACACCCGCGCCACGGAGGAGAGCGGCACCAGAGAGTTGTCGGCCCCCCGCACCCGCACCAGCGACAACATGGACGGATCGGTCTTGAAGGGGGCGTCGAGTTCCAGCAGCAGGGAGATCTGGTTGCTGGGGGCGTAGATGGTGGAGATCAGCTTGGGTCCGAAGGCGGCGTAGAGGGTCTTTTCCAGCCGCTCCGGGGTAATGCCCAGGGTGGCCGCCTTGTCCCGGTCGATCTCCACCAGGGCCTGGGTCTTGGCCAGCTGCATGTCGCTGGTGACGTTCAGGAATCCCGGCAGCTCCCGCAGACGCTTTTCCACCTGTCCGGCCCAGGAGAACAACTCGGCGGTATCCGTCCCCTTGAGGGTGTACTGATACTGGCTCTTGGTGAGCTGGGTGCCAATGCGGATCACCGGCAGATTCTGGATGAACGCCTTGATGCCCGGTATCCGTCCCAGCTTGAGGCGCAACCGCTTGACGATCTCATCGGCGTGGGGACGTTCGCTCATGGGGATCAGACGCACGAAGATGCGACCACTGTTGAGAGGGGACTGGGACCCCCCCCCGCCGATGAAGGACATGGTGGTCAGAACCCCGGGCTCGGCGCCGATGATCGCGGCCACCTGGCTTTGTCTCTCCGCCATGGCCTCGAAACCGATGTCCTGTTCGGTCTCGGTGATGCAGAGCAGTTGACCGGTATCCTCGCTGGGCAGAAAGCCGATGGGCATCTCCCGTCCCATCTGCACCGCGCCCCCCAGCATGATCAGAAACAACGCCAGCACCAGCCGGTGATGGCGCAACGACCAGTCCAGCGAGATGGCGTACCCCCGGCGCAGGGCGAGAAATCCCCGTTCACTGACCCGGATGACGACATTGGGGCGGGCCTGGGCGTGGGGTTTGAGAATCCGGGAGCAGAGCATGGGGGTGAGGGTCAGGGAGACCACCCCGGACAGCATGACCGAGGCCATGATGGCGATGGCGAATTCGTGCAGCAGTCGCCCCAGGATCCCCCCCATGAACAGCACCGGAATGAAAACCGCCGCCAGGGAGATGGTCATGGAGACGATGGTGAAGGCGATCTGCTCCCCTCCGTCCAGGGTGGCCTGCCAGGGGGTTTTGCCCTGCTCCATGTTGCGGGTGATGTTTTCCAGCATGACGATGGCGTCATCCACCACGAACCCCACCGAAAGGGTGAGGGCCATGAGGGAGATGATGTTGATGCTCATGTTCAGGTAGAGCATCAGGGGAAAGACCCCCACCAGCGAAAGGGGCAGGGCCAGACTGGGGATCAGGGTGGCGGAGGCGTTGCCCAGAAAGAGGTAGATCACCAGCACCACCAGCAACAGGGAGAACAGCAGGGTGAGCTGCACGTCGTGCACCGATTCCCGGATGCTCAACGAGCGGTCGTAGAGGATCTCCAGTTCGGTGGCCGCCGGGAGCTGCTGACGGATGTTGGGGACCAGTTCCCGGATGGCGTCGGCCACGGCGATGGTATTGGCCCCCGGCTGACGCTGAATGGCCATCACCACCCCTCGGGTGGACTGGTACCAGGCGGCCACCAGATCGTTTTCCGGCCCATCCACCACCTGGGCGATCTCGTCCAGACGCAAGGGCAGATGGTTTTTCTGGGCGATGACGATGGAGCGGTAGGTTTTGGCCGAAGGCAGTCGTTCCGGGGTCTCCAGGGAGAGCAGACGGTTGGCGTTGAGGAGATAACCCGTGGGCAGGTTGGGATTGTTCTGCTGAATCGCCAGCTCCACATCCTCCAGGGAGAGGCCGTTGGCGGCCAGGGCGTGGGGATTGACCTTCACCCGCACCGACGGATTCTGTCGGCCATAAATGCTCACCTGGGCCACCCCCGGCAGGGTGGAGATGCGTTGCGACAGGGTGGTGTCGGCGAATTCGGAAATCTGGGTGAGAGGCAGGGTCTCCGAGGTGAGGGCCAGATAGAAGATGGGCAGATCGGCGGGATTGACCTTGCGATAGAAAGGGGGGGTGGTCATGTTGCCGGGCAGTCTGCGCTGAGCGGAGGAGATGGCGGCCTGCACGTCCTGGGCGGCGGCGTCGATGTCCCGGTCCAGATTGAACTGCAGGGAGATCTGGGTCGTGCCCGAACCGCTGGTGGAGGACATGCTGTCCAGCCCGGCGATGGTGGAGAACTCCTTTTCCAGTGGCAGGGCCACGGAGTTGGCCATGGTGTCCGGGGAGGCCCCGGTGAGGGTGGCGGAGATTTGCAGCGTGGGATAATCCACCGCGGGCAAAGCCGAAACCGGCATGCTGCGATAGCTGAACAGGCCCATCAGAAACAGTCCCGCCATGGTCAGCACCGTGGTGACCGGGCGATGGACAAAAAAGGAGGTGACGTTCATGGTTGGCGACCCCCCTGTTTCATGGCTTCTCCCGGGGTGGGATGATCTCCACTTTGGCGCCGGGCTTGAGACGCCACTGGCCCACGGTGACCACCATCTCCTGGTCGGCGAGTCCGCTTGCGATCACCGCCTGCTCCTTGTCCTCCTGGGCGACGGCGACGGGACGGGACTCCACGGTCTGCTCCGCCTGCTTGACCACATAGACGAAGGGGCCTTTGGAGCCGGTCTGAATGGCCTGGACCGGAATCACCAGGGCGTCGGGGCGCTCCGCCAGTTTCAACGAAAGGGTCACGAACATCCCCGGCCACAGGCGACGGTCCGGGTTCGCGGCCCGGGCTTTCAGGCGCAGGGTGGAGGTTTGCCGGTCCACCGTGTTGTCCAGGGAGTGGAGCGTGGCGGGGATGGGGTGTTCCACCTCCCGATCGGGATAAAGTTGCAGGGTCAGGGGGGATCTGGCCTGATTTTCCTGGATCGCGCGCAGATGGTGTTCGGCCACGGTGAAGGTGACGCACATGGGGTCCATCTGGTTGATGACCACCAGGGGATTGGCGTCGTTGGCCTTCACCAGATTGCCGGGTTGGATCAGGATGCGGCCCGCCATGCCGGTGATGGGGGAGACAATGCGGGTGAAGGCCAGTTGCAGCTCCCCTTCGGCGCTGGCGGCCCGGTCTGCGGCCACGGTGGCCTCCGCGGCTCGCCGACCCGCCACCAGGGAGGCCAGCACCTCTTCCGAGCCGATCTTTTCCTTGCTCAACACCACCTGACGCCGCTCCCTGCTGCGGGCGTTTTCCAGTTGGGCCAGATCCCGTTCCAGGTTGGCCTTCAGCTGCTCCAGTCGATGACGGTACAGGCGGTCGTCCAGCTCGAACAGCAGGGCGCCCTGTTTCACCTCCTGGCCATCGCTGATGTGGGCGGCCAGCAGAGCGCCTTCCACCTGGGAGCGGATCGCGACGCCATGACAGCTTTCGGCGTTGCCCATGGCCTGAATGGTGACGGGCAGATTCTTCCGTTCCACCCGGACCACGGAAACGGCAACGGGCGGGACGGCGGGAGCCGCCTTCTTGCCGGCTTCCTGCGAGCACGCGCCCAGCGCGAGCAACACCATCAACCAAACCATGCGCAACGCTTTGGCAGCCATGTCGTTCCTTTTCGATCTCAATGGTGCAGGGCTTCCGTGGTCAACTCACCGAGCGAGGACAACAGACGGAACCGGGCCAGCACCATGGCGAAACCACTTTTGGCCAGCTCGGTCCGGGCGGAAAAGAGGTCATTGCGGGCGTCCAGCAGATCCAGGGAGGTGCGGGTGCCCACCTTGAACTCCTGCTCCACCCCCTTCAGGGCGGCTTCGGCAGCCCGCAGGGCGCTCTGCAAGGAGGCCTCCGCGGCCTGCACGCTCTGCAACTCCAGAAAGGCGGACTCCACCTCCCGCTCCATGAGACGCTGCAAACGCTCCAGCTCGGCATCCAACCCCTCCTTGCGCGCCAGCGCCTCGGCGGTCTCGGAAACCGTCATCCCCCCGGAAAAAACCGGCAACGAAACCCCCACACCCACCTCGTACCGGTCCACCGGGTCCGTGGTCCCGCCGATCTCCTCGCCCCAACCGCGCCCGGCCCGGGCGGTCAGCGCCACCGTGGGCCAATGGGCGGCCCGCTTCATCTCCACCTCGCCCCCGGCCACCTGCACGCGCAACCGGGCGGCCTCCAGATCGGGTCGGGACGCCCCCCGCGCCAGCAACTGCTCCAGGGTGCCCGTCAGAACGCCTTCCCGCAACCCGGGCAGGGCCAACCCCTCCGAGGCCGCCTCTCCCGTCATCTCCCGGAAACGGGAGCGCCCCACCGCCACACTGTTGGCCGCCCGCACCAGATTGGCCTCGGCCAGGGCCAGACGGGACTCCCCCTGACTCACATCCGTGCCGGTCAACTGTCCCACCTTGAACCGGGCGCGGGTCTCCTCCAGATGGTGGCGCAGCAGATCCCGGTTGTTGCTCGCCAGACGCCGCACCTCCATGGCCTGCAACAGCTCGACCAACACGCTCGCGGTCTCCAGGAACACCCCCTGGATCGTCCATTGCAGGTCGAACTCCCAGGCGGCGATGTAGGGCCTGCTCTGCGCCAGACCGATCAGCGCCTTCCGGTTGAAAACCGCCTGGGTCAGGCTCAGGTTGAGGGACAACGGATCGCTGCCGGCGCTGTTGCCGGGCCACTCCAACTGATGGCGGGTCCGGGTGGCGGACAACTCGACCCCCGGCAACAACAGGGCGCGGCTCTGTTGGTGCTTCTCGCGGGCAGCGCGCAGCTGGGCGGCCGCGGCCAGGGTCCGGGGGTGCTTCTGCAAGGCCGCCTGCACCGATTCCACGAAACTCCCGACCCCGGACGCCTGCGCCGTGACCATCAGCGCGCAGAGACCAATCAGCACAATACCAGATTTCACCATCGGCTTAAAACTCTACAAGGGGCATGGGGCAAGGTGACGAGGAGATCCGACAACGCATGCGAACCAGGCTCCCGGAGGAACGGCGAGAGCCGGGCAACGACCAGGGCGTCCAAAAAAAAGGGGGGCGGGACCGACGGGGGTCAGGTCTCGAAATTGATGTCCTCGACCACGCGGGTCACTTTTTCCTGACGTTCCGCGGCGATTTTGCAATTGATGCACAAATCGGTCACCGGACGGGCCTCCAGACGCCGCAAACCGATCTCCACCCCGCACTCTTCGCAGTAACCGTACTGGTTCTCCTCGATGGCCTCGATGGTCCGTTTGATCTTGGAGATGAGCTTACGCTCCCGGTCACGGGTCCGCAGTTCGAAATTCCGGTCCGTTTCCAGGGAGGCGCGATCCGTCGGGTCCGCGAAAATGGCTTTCTCCTCGGTCATGATGTTGACCGTCTTCTCCGCCTCCTCCAGCAATTGCTGCTCCCACTCCAACAAAAGCCTGCGAAAAAACGCCCGCTGATTGGGACACATGAACTCCTCGTCGTCCGAGGGTTTGTATCCTTCAGGCAATTGAATGTCGGCTATTTTCATGCTTCTGATCTCCACGCTGATATTGACTGGCTTACCTTACTTGAATATTTCGGCAAAAGTCAATCCATATGTATCCAATTTTCGCGCATATCGCCTTAAAAAATCTTTCCCGGATTCAGGATCTCCTCCGGATCGAACAATTTCTTGATCCGCCGCTGCATTTCCAGGGCGCGGGGATCCAGTTCCCAGTGGATGTGATCCCGTTTCATGATACCCACCCCATGCTCCCCCGACAAGGTGCCGTCCAGATCCAGGACCAGCCGGAACACCCGATCCAGGGCCTGTCTGGCCCCGGCCTCCCGCTCCGGGTCGGCGGGATCGGTCAGCAGGTTGACATGAATGTTGCCGTTGCCTGCATGGCCAAAATTGACAATGGGAATCTGGCAGGCTTGGGAAATATCCGCAACGCCCGCCATCAGCTCCGGCAGACGGGAGACCGGGACCACCACATCCTCGTTGATCCGCCGGGGAGCGATCCGGGTCAGGGTGGGGGACAGGGCGTAACGGGCCGCCCAGACCTGCCGGGCCTCCTCCTCGTTGCCCGCCAGAAAGGTCTCCAGCGGCTCGAATGGCCGCAAACGGTCCAGCATCTCCGCCGCCTTGCGTTCCACCTCCCAGGCCGCCCCTTCCACCTCCAGGAGCAGCAGCGCCCGCCCCTCGGCGGGAATCGCCCCGCCCCCCTCCTGGCGCAACAGGTCCAGGGCGGCGGGGTCCAGAAACTCCAGCGCCGACGGGGGATCCCCCCCGGACATCACGCCGGAAACCGCCCGGGTGGCCGCCTCCATGGTGGCGAAGAACGCCCGCAGCAGACGCCTCTCCGCCGGACGGGGCGCCAACCTGAGCACCGCCTCCACCACCAGCGCCAGCGTCCCTTCCGAGCCGATCAGCAGTTGGGTCAGGTCATAACCCACCACCCCCTTGGTGGTCATGCCCCCGGTGCGCATTCCGCTCCCATCCGCCAGCAGGACCGTCAATCCCAGCACCCAGTGGCGCGTCACGCCGTAGCGCACCGCATTGGGACCCGCCGAGCACATGGCCAGATTGCCCCCGATGGTGCAGACCCGGGCCGACGACGGGTCCGGCGGCCAGAACAGGCCATGGGGTCGCAAACGGTTGTCCAACTCCCCGTTGACCACCCCCGGTTCCACCACGGCCACCCGGTCCTCCGGCGCCACCGACAGAATGCGGTTCATCCGCTGGGTGGAGAGAATCACCCCCCCCCGCACCGCCAATCCGCCACCGACGCATCCCGTGCCGGCGCCACGGGGCACCACCGGCACCCCGGCCCGATGACAGGTCCGCAACACCCAGGCCGCCTGTTCCCGGTTTTCCGGCAGGGCCACGGCCCAGGGCGGGAAACGGTGTCCCGAATTGTCCCGGGCGTACGCCTCCCGCTGCGCCGCCCCGGCGCTCAGGCCGCCGGCGCCCAGGCCCTTGGCCAGTTCCTCCAGGAGACCGGGGGGGGCCTCAGAAGCCGCTTTCAATGATGCTTCCCGGTTTGACCGGCTGCCTGGCGGGAGAGAGCTCGTTTCTGGCCGGTTCCGCGGAAGAACCCTGACGGGCCGGAGCGGCGGGCGGGGGCGTCTCCTCCTTTTTGGGCGCCGGGGTCACCGGCTGGGTCTTGGGATCCACCTCGATGTAGGAGACCACCTCCTTGACGCCCTTGACCTGACGGGCCACCTCGATGGCGCGGTTGCGTTCGGCCACCGACTGGGCCAGGCCGGTCAGATAGACCACCCCCTTGGTGGTCTCCACATGGATGTCCACCCCGCGCACCTGCTCGTCGGCCAGCAGACGGATCTTGACCTCGTTGGAGTACCAGGCGTCCTTGGTGATCTCGCCAAGACTCTCCTGCTGCACCTTGAGTTCGGAATGAACCTTGGTCACCCCCCGCGTGGCCTTGGCGATGCTGAGCGCGGTATCGATCTCCTCCTGGGAGGAGGCGGTCCCGGTCAACAACACCGCTCCCTGAAAGACCGACACATTGATGTTGGCCAGACTCACCTTGTCGTGGCGCATATAGTAGGTGCGCAACTTCATCGCCAGCAGATTGTCCTCGATGGCGGACTCCGGGCTGCGCCGCTCCCCCAGCAGGCCGGAACTGATCGGGCCGTTGGGCGTATCCATGGGCACGCAACCGGTCAGACCATGGGCCACCAGCATCACAGCCAAAAAACGCAACTCTTGTAAACGCATCATCCATTCTCCTCACGGTCTGTCATTGGCGAAAACCATCCAGCACCTTCACTCCCAGCCGGGACGGAACGCATCGGGGATCACCTCCGAGCGCCACCCCGATTCCGACTGCCGCAACAGCACCACATCGAAACGGCACTCCAGACGGGACAACTCCGGATGCGTCCGGAGATAGTCCATGGCCAGCAGGGCCATTTTGCGCCGCTTGCGGCAATCCACCGCCTCTCCGGGTTCCCCGCTCCCCTGCCCGCGCCGGGCCTTGACTTCACAAAATACCAGAACATCTCCCTGTTTGGCCACAAGATCCAGTTCCCCACCCCGAAAACGCACATTCCGTTCCAGAATCCGGTAACCCAGTTTCCGCAGACATTCGGCGGCCACCTGTTCCGCCAGCGCACCAAAAGCTTTGTCTCCAGGGCGTTCCATTGGCACGAAATTCACCTCCCGAAACCAGATCATGGAAATTTTTTCTGGATTAATTTCACTTCTTGTTTATCATGTCCGATGAACAGGCATCACGCTCCATCACAAGCAAGGAATCCAAAAAAAGATGCACAACGATACCGACCATTGGAGAATAGCAAAAACAACCACCGGACGAAATATTTTCTCCTCATGGTTCGATCAATCCACCCGCAGCACCCCTCGGATCGAGCAACCCGCCCGCGACACGCCCCATGACAATGTTCAACTGGTGTTTTCTCCCCCCGCCCTGACGGTGACCCCCTGGGAGGCAACCCCGACCAACGATGACGCTCCCCCGGCCACCTTGCCTGCCGTCATCCCGGAGCCGGAGTCTGCGCTGGAGCCTGAATCCGCAACCCCCGTCGCGGAGCGCGCGCCCATTCTGGTGGAGGACGCCCCGGTCGCGACGTATTCGACACCCGCCCCCGCCGTTGTGGACGATCCCCCCGCGGCCCTGGAACCGCCAATCGTCACCGAGGTCGTCCGGACAGCGGTTTCGACGGATAACCCGTTGCCCAAGCCACCCGCCCGACGACAGGTGTTCGCGGACCTGGTGCGCCGTTCCTTCGGCACCGGTGAGCAGTGGCTCCTGGGAGAGTCCACCTTTCCGGCCCTGGCGCCCCCCCAGGTCATCGAACTGCCCGCGCCCGCCGTGGAAGACGCGGAGAGCCGCCCCCCGGAAGAACCGGAGGAGAGTCTGCCGGAGACCCTGGAGCACGACGGGGAGAGTCTGCCGGAGACCCTGGAGCACGACGGGGAGAGTCTGCCGGAGACCCTG
>JADGCR010000063.1 GCA_015228895.1 Magnetococcales bacterium | reverse complement strand
AAAAGAGTATCAACATCCCTTGGACAAGGATGCTCTCTGTGGTCCGGCGGGGTTCACCCGCCGGATCATGCTTTTTAGGGGTGGTGTTTGTCGCAGCTCTGATATAGAGTAGATCTTGCAGAAATCAAAAGCGATCAGAAAAAATTATAGCGACACTCATTGCGGGACGTATCCTATGGGACGCAACTTGTATCTATTGCTACGCAATCTGGCGCTCCTTCTCGGCCTCGTACTGTTTGTCATCTTCATTCAGCCGATTTTGAAATACGCCGAATCCTCCGACTGGCCCCATGCGGAAGGAACCATCGTGCATTCCAGCCTGGAGCGGGAAGACGCCTTTCTGTTCGGCATGGTCAAGGTGTACCGGATCGAGGTGGTTTACAAGTTCAAGGCGGGTGATGCGGAATATGAGGGCAATCAGATCGATTCGGATCCTTATGCGGCGATGTTCTTTTTCGAGCGTTTCGCCCGGGTGACGGTGGAGCGCTATCCTCCCGGCAAGACGGTGCAGACCTATTACAATCGGAACAACCCCGCCGAGTCTTTCATCGCCCGTACCCTGTTGCCGGGCATGGGATTCTTCTGGGTGATCGGTTCGTTGCTGGTGTTTCTGGTGGCGGCGTTGATCATGATGAACAAGCATCCGATTCAGAACGCCATCGATCAAACCTTCCGGAAATCCTTGCGGCCCAATGGGCGCGATCCCCAGGAGATCTTCAAGGGGAACTATCCCAAAGCGGTTTACAATCCCCCGGTGCAGAACGGACACAATTGATTCATGGCAAAGATCATCGATGGCAAGAGGATCGCGGCGGATATCCGCGCGGGTTTGTGTTTGGAAGTGGCGGCCATGCAAACCGGACACGGTGTGACGCCGGGTCTGGCGGTGGTGATCGTGGGGGAGGATCCCGCTTCCAGGGTCTATGTGAACATGAAGCGCAAGGCGTGCGAAGCGGCGGGCATTGCCTCGTTTCATCACGCCCTGCCGGGGGATCTGGTCGAGGCGGATCTGCTGCGCCTGATTGGCGAGTTGAATGAGGATCCCCGTGTGCATGGAATTCTCACCCAGTTGCCCCTGCCCCGTCAGATTCGGGAGCAACGGGTGCTGGAAGCCATCTCCCCGGAGAAGGATGTGGATGGATTTCATCCGCACAACGTGGGGATGCTGACCATTGGCACGCCGGTTTTTCCGCCTTGCACGCCTCAAGGGGTCATGGAGCTGTTGCGGGTGGAGGGGATCGATCCGGCGGGCAAGCGTGTGGTGGTGGTCGGGCGTTCCAACATCGTTGGCAAGCCGATGGCGCTCTTGTTGCTGGCGGCCCATGCCACGGTGACCGTGGTACATTCACGCACGCCGGATCTGCCCGCCCTGGTGCGGCAGGCGGAGATCCTGGTGGCGGCGGTGGGGCGTCCGCGCATGATTTCCGGGGATTGGATCCGGGAGGGCGCGGTGGTCATCGATGTGGGCACCAACCGTCTGCCGGACGGCTCCCTGTGCGGGGATGTGGATTTCGAATCCGCCTGTCAGCGGGCCTCTTTCATCACCCCTTCGCCGGGGGGCGTCGGTCCGATGACCATTGCCATGCTGCTGCAAAACACGGTCAAGAGTGCCCGCCGCATGCATGGCCTGGATGGGGGCTGAAGCCTTTTCCCTCAGGACTTGAGAGCCTGTCGCAGAATGTCGGATTTGGACTTCAGACAAGGCGCGTCGCTTTTAGAACGCAACATATTCAATGATATGTGAGGATCGCAAAAAGTGTCGCAACGCGGTATCGGGGCCAAAGATGGCATTCTGCGACAGGCTCTTGACTCTCCGGAAAAAAAAGCGCATGATAGCGGATTCAGGATGATCCAACGTCAAGCGAAGGAAACCGTACCATGAAGAGAACCTATCAACCCAGCCGTCTTCGCCGTGCCCGCACGCATGGTTTTCGTGCCCGCATGGCCACGCATGATGGCCGTCAGGTGTTGTCGCGCCGCCGGGCCAAGGGACGCCATAAACTGATTCCGTAATGGATGACGGCAGCCCGGACTTTCGCTTTCCGAAGGCGGTTCGCCTGCGGAGTTCCCGTGAATTTCAACGGGTTGCCTCTAAGGGGCGTCGCCATGGCAGCGGCTGTTTCAATCTGCTGGTGGGTCGCGGTGAAGCGACCTTGACACGCCTTGGGATCACGGTCAGTCGCAAGGTTGGCAAGGCGGTGGTGCGCAATCGGATCAAAAGGGTGATCCGGGAATATTTTCGGTTGAACCGTTCCCGATTGATTCCGGGTCTGGAATGTGTCGTCATCGCCAAGCCTCAGGCCGGACAGACCGTCAACGAAGAGCTGACCCGGAACCTGCGGGAGTTGTTTGTCCGGTATCAGGCGGATTGAATTGAATGAAATGGTTGCAAAAAATATTGCTGGGAATCGTGCGCGCCTACCAGCTTCTGCTCTCTCCCGTATTGCCCAACAGTTGCCGGTTTTATCCGAGCTGTTCCCATTACGCCACCGACGCCATTCAGCGCCATGGGGCGGCCAGGGGAAGCTGGCTTGCCATGCGCCGTCTGGGCAAGTGTCATCCGTTCCACTCCGGCGGATTCGATCCCGTCCCTTGACCCTAGGATAAGCCCATGGACCAGCGTACTCTCCTGGCCATCACTCTTTCATTCATCCTGCTGGTCGTTTATCAGACCTTGTCGGACCTCTATTTCCCCCCCCCTGCCCCGGTGGTGGCCCAGCAGCCCGCCGAGGCCGCCAAACCTGCCGAAGAGAAAGAAAAGAAGGCGGTGGAGCCCGGTCAGCCCCCACAGCAGGTTGCGGCTCTCAAGCAGGTCGAGGCGGAATCGGCACCCCGTGGCAAGAGTTTCTCCTTCAACAATGGTCTCATCGAGGGTCAGATTCTGGCCACCGGCGCCAGGGTGGGGGAATTGAATTTCCTCAAGCATCTGGACAAGCTGCCGCCCGAGGGCAAGCCGATCGCCTTTCTGCAAGAGCGCGGTCCGCATCTCTTTTTCGAGGAGAGCGGCTTTCTGGGCGAGGTGGGGCTGGAGTTGCCGAACCGGAAGAGCGAATGGCAGCAGCAGGGGAGCAATGCCTTGCAACCCGGATCGCCTCTGGTGTTGACCTGGGACAATGGTCGGGGCTTGCGCTTCGAGAAGAGCATCTCCCTGGAGGCCAACTCCTATCTGGTCACCGTGCTCGACCGGGTGGTCAACCAGAGCGGCAAGCCGGTCACGCTTTATCATTTCTCTCATTTCGTGCGTATCGAGCCGAAGCCGGAAGGTCAGCAGGCCATGGCGGTTGCCGATTTTCAGGGACCCATGGCCTATCTGGACAACGTGCGGGTGCAGCACGCTTACGAGGAATTGCGTAAGAGCGATCAGCGTCTCAACGCCCAGGAGGGGTGGATCGGTTTCACTGACAAGTATTTTCTGGCCGCCATCCTGCCCGAGCAGTCGGGAGGCAGCAAGAAATTCTATTTTGATTTCGATGATCCCACGCACCGCGTGGGCGTGGTGGCGGGCAAGCAGGAAGTGGAGACGGGCGCCGTAGTGGAAAAGAAGACCAACCTCTTCATCGGTCCCAAGGAGGTGCGCAACCTGGAGGTCATGAACCTGAAGCTGGAACGCGCCATCGATTACGGCTGGTTCCATTTCCTGGCGGTTCCGTTGGTGAAGATTTTGTTGTTTTTCAACGACTTTTTTCACAATTACGGTATTGCGATCATTCTTCTGACCGTGATCATCAAATTGCTTTTCTTCCCGCTGGCCACCAAGAGTTATCGCTCCATGAACGCCATGAAGAAGCTGGCGCCGAAGATGGAGGAGTTGAAAAAGCTTTATGCGCACGACAAGGCCCTGTTGCAGCAGGAGACCATGAAGATGTACCAGGAGAACAAGGTCAATCCGTTAGGGGGTTGCCTGCCCATCCTGGTGCAGATTCCGGTTTTTTTCGCCCTTTACAAGGTGCTGCTGCTTTCGATCGAGATGCGTCAGGCGCCGTTTTTCCTGTGGGTGCATGACCTGTCGGAGATGGATCCCTATTATGTTCTGCCTTTGCTCATGGGGGCATCCATGTTCGTGCAGACCAAGTTGAATCCGGCGCCTGCGGATCCGGTGCAGGCCAAGGTGATGCTCTTTTTGCCGGTGATTTTCACCTTCATGTTTCTCTCGTTTCCTTCCGGTTTGGTGTTGTACTGGCTGGTCAACAATCTGCTTTCGATTGCCCAGCAGGGGTACATCATGAAGCAGGAGGGTTGACCGACGCTGCCGCATGCGATCTCCTCTCATTTTGGAAAGCGAGCCCATTGCCGGGCTTGCCACCCCGCCCGGTACGGCGGCTCTGGCGGTGATCCGTTTGAGTGGCGCCGGTCTGATGAAACGTTTGCTGCCTTTGTTGCGTCGTCCGGACCGGCGACCCGCCACGCTTGACGATCTGGTTCCGCGTTTATTGCAGCGCATGGATCTTGTGGATTCCCGGGAGCATGGATCCGCGATGCCTTTGGACAAGGCCATGGTGGTCTATTTTCCCGCGCCGCGTTCGTACACGGGCGAGGAGATGGCGGAAATTCACTGTCATGGTTCTCCGGTGGTGGTCCGGCATGTGTTGGATCATCTTGCCGGGGTGGGCATCCGACCGGCCAGGCCGGGAGAGTTCACCCGGCGCGCCTGTTTGAACGGCAAGATGGATCTGACCCAGGCTGAGGCGTTGGCTTCCTTGATCCACGCGGCCACCTTGCGGTCCGCCCAGGAGGCGATGCGGCAGATGGAGGGGTCGTTATCGCGTCGGCTGGGTTTGGCGCGCGCGAAGCTGCTGGAGATTTTGGCCCATCTGGAGGCTTCGTTGGATTTTGCCGATGGCGAGGATATCACCGCCCTGCCCGTTCAGGCGTTGTTGATGGAGCTGTCCGGGGTGACGGAGTCGTTGGGAGTCTTGTTGCGCAGTGCGCATCTGGGGGTGCATCTGAACGAGGGTTTTCAGTTGTTCATCGCCGGGCGTCCCAATGTGGGCAAATCGAGTTTGTTCAATCGGCTGTTGGGCAAGCAGCGCGCCATTGTTTCCGCGCAGCCGGGCACCACGCGGGATTGCATCGAGAGTCGGTTGGAGATGCATGGTATTGCCGTTCTGTTGATCGATACGGCGGGTTTGCGAGTTGCCGAGGGCGAAGTGGAGGCGGTCGGCATACAATGGACCAGAGAGCGTCTGGCGCAGGCGGATGGGGTATTGCTGGTGATGGATGCCAGTCAGGGGGTTTCGGAAGAGGATCTGGAGTTGGCGCGTTCCATTCCGCCGGGTCAGGGGGTGGTGGTATGGAACAAGATGGATTTGTTTCGTGGCGATCCGCAGGGGTTGCCGGATTTGAATGCCATGTCGGCGGTGATGGTGTCCTGTTTGACCGGCGCGGGGTTTGGCGCTCTGACGAATGCCATTGTCAGGATGTTTCTGCCGTTACCCGTGGATGGCGAGGGTGCGGTGATCATGGCGGTACGGCAGCGGGAGGCTTTGGTTCAGGCGGTGCGGTCATTGGTGGAGTGCGAGGCGTTGATTCTGCATGGTCGTCCGTCGGAGGTTACGGCGGTTTCTTTGCGTGCTGCTTTGGAGGCTTTGGGAGAGTTGGTTGGTCACGTAACCCATGAAGTTTTGTTGGAGCAAATTTTTAGCACATTTTGCATTGGAAAATAATTCAATTACATTAAATGTCTTAAAAAAAGAAGCGGTGTCTGGTGGATTCCCACCCAGGGTTTTGTTTTTTCATTCATAAAAAGTATTAAAAAGGAAGCGGGGGTCTGGGGGATTCCTCCCCCAGGGTTTTGTTTTTGCCTTTAGCGCGCCATTAACAAGAAGCTTTTTTTGCGCCGAAGGCGCGGAAAAAGCGTCAGCGCGCCGCCTTCGCACGGGACGTTGCCGGGGTTGGGCAACGTCCCGTGCATAATGCTCGTTCGTTATGCTCGTCCATAATGCTCGTGCATTATGCCCAAGCGTTTTGCCAACTGCGCAAAACGCTTGGGCGAAGGCGCGCTCGTACCAGCCGAGCGATTGCGTCATGGCGCGCCTGCGCCGTTTTTCGCAAACAGCGCGAAAAACGGCTTGTTGTGAAAGGCGCGCCTGAAGGTCAACAGCAAAGGCAAAGGCAATAAAAAGCGCAAAACCCTGGGGGAAGAATCCCCCAGACCCCCGCTTTTTTTTTACCTTTTTTCGTGGGAGACTCGCAATAGCTTTCACGAGTGCAGGGGGGCTCCCCCATCATGAAGGTTTCGTTGGCTTCTGCCGTGTTGGTTTGGTTGAATGGTAACGCAGATCGATCTGTTTCACGTGAAACACTATGCTTGCTTCTCACTCCTTTGATGTCATCGTTGTCGGCGGGGGACATGCCGGATGCGAGGCGGCCCATGCCTCCGCACGCATGGGCGCATCCACCCTGCTGCTGACCCAGAATCTGGATACCATCGGCCAGATGTCCTGCAATCCGGCCATTGGGGGGTTGGGCAAGGGACATCTGGTGCGGGAGATCGATGCCCTGGGTGGATTAATGGGTCGGCTGGCAGACCGGGCAGGGATTCATTTTCGTTTGCTGAACCGGAGCAAGGGTCCGGCGGTGCAGGGACCGCGGGCGCAGATGGACAAGCTGGATTATCGACGTGAAGTGCGAGCTGCTCTGGAGGCAACACCCAACCTTACCTTGCGGCAGGGGGAGGCCACGGGTCTGGTGGTGGAGGGAGAACAGGTTCTCGGGATCCGCACCGATTGGGGGCATACCTGTCTGGCCTCGGCGGTGGTGCTAACGACCGGAACTTTTCTGCGCGGCTTGGCTCATATCGGCGAGCGGACGTTTCCCGCCGGTCGTTTGGGAGATGCGCCGAGCATGGGATTGAGTGACGGTTTGCGGGATTTGGGGCTGGAATTGAAACGGTTGAAGACCGGTACGCCTCCCCGTCTGGAAGGGCGCACCATTGATTGGTCGCAATTCGAGGTCCAGCCCGGAGATGACCCCCCCCTACCCTTCTCTTTCATGACCGGCAGGATCGAACGCCCGATGGTGCATTGTCACATCGGCTATACCAATGCGCACACCCATGAACTCATTCTGACCAATTTGCATCGTGCGCCACTTTATTCCGGTCAGATCAAGGGAATTGGTCCCCGCTATTGTCCCTCCATCGAGGACAAGGTGGTTCGTTTTGGCGAACGGGAGCGGCATCAGATATTTTTGGAGCCGGAGGGGTGGCGCACCACGGAGATTTATCCGAATGGTATTTCCACCAGTCTGCCGCTGGACATTCAGTTGGAAATGCTGCACTCCATGGCGGGATTGGAAAAGGTTGAGGTGTTGCGTCCCGGTTATGCCATCGAGTATGACATGGTGGATCCCACACAGTTGCGGGATACCTTGGCGGTAAAGGGGGTGGATGGTTTGTATCTGGCCGGGCAGATCAATGGATCAACCGGTTATGAGGAGGCTGCGGCTCAGGGGTTGGTTGCCGGCATTCAGGCTGCGCGCCATCATTTCCGGTTGCCGCCGCTGCGGTTGGATCGCGCGCAGAGTTATTTGGGCGTGATGATTGACGATCTTGTCACCAAGGGGGTGGATGAACCGTATCGGATGTTCACTTCCAGGGCGGAGTTTCGTTTGTTGTTGCGGACCGACAATGCGGATGCCAGGTTGACGCCGTTAGGGCGCGAGATCGGATTGGTGGATGATCTGCGCTGGGAAAGATTTCAATGCAAGATGGATGGGATTTCTGTTGCGCGTGAGCGGCTATCGACCGTGCGGTTTTGGCCGCGTGCGTTTGGCGTTGCAATTGGCCGGGAAAAAAAAAGTGCCTGGGATTGGTTGCGCGGGGATGAGGTTGAGGCTGAGGAGATTTTTCAGCAGGCGGGGTTGGAGGCATTGGCTGCGGAGGAGAGGGGGGTATTGGAGGTTGAGGCGCGCTATGAGGGTTATTTGATGCGTCAGCAGGAGGAGGTTGGGCGTTTTCGTAAGGCCGAGGCGGTGGATTTGCCGGAGGATTTGGATTGGCTTGGCATGACGGGGTTGTCCACCGAGATGCGACAGAAGTGGAACCGGGTGCGACCGCGGACGTTGGGACAGGCTTACCGGGTGCCGGGTGCGACCCCGGCGGCGATATCGGTATTGATGATCTATTTGGCGCGGCGGGGAAGTTCCACATAAACGTTGCAAAAAAATAATAAACAAAGCGGGGTTCTGGGAGATTCCTCCCCCAGGATTTTGCCTTAGATTTTGTCTTTCAGGCGCGCCCTTCATACCAAGCCGTTTTGCGCGTTGTTTGCGAAAAATAGTGCAAGCGCGCCATGATATAATCGCTCGGTTGGAACGAGCGTGCTTTAGCACTGGAATTTTGCGCTTATGGCAAAATTCCAGGACATAATGCCCGAGGCGTTGTCCAGAACCTTGTGCGAGGACTGCGCGCAGGCGCCTTTGGCGCGTTTAAAGGCTAAAGCGTAAACCCTGGGGGAAGAATCCCCCAGACCCCCGCATTTTTTTCACTTGATTGAAATGGTTGACGATAGCATGACCATCCCCTACTCCACCGCCGACTGGGACCGCTGCTTCACAAGCTTCCACGCTTTGTTGGGTCGGCTCCCCTCCCCCACGGAACAAAATCGTTTGCAGCAATTTACCTTTCATCTGCTGGAGTGGAACGAAAAGTTCAACCTCATCGGCCCATCCGCACGCACCAGCCTGCTTGATCGCCATATTCTCGATTCCACCACCCTCCTCCCCCTCCTCCCCTCGACGGTAAAAATCGCCGATATGGGCTCCGGCGCTGGATTTCCAGGTTTGATTCTGGCTATACTCTCCGATGGATCTTCCAGCTTTCATTTGTACGAATCCTCACAAAAAAAGGCCGGATTTTTGAATTTCATCGCCACGGAATTACAGTTGAACGATTACGTCACCATTTTCCCTGAACGGGTGGAACAGGCCAGGCAGGCCAACCAATACGGCTGCGTCACCTCCCGGGCTGTTGCCAGCCTGGAAACCCTCGCCAAGATGGCCAAATACCTTTTGCGGCCTCAGGGGATTTCGTTGGCCATGAAGGGCAGGGGAGTGCAAGAGGAATTGAAGGGCTTTTTGACCACCCGGATTGCCAAATCCTTTTCCGCGCCCCAAGTCATTCCGGCAGGGGAGGGGGTGGTGGTGCGGATGCACCTGGTTTCACGTGAAACAAGGCCACGAACATGAATCGGATTATCGCCATCGTCAACCGTAAAGGTGGGGTCGGCAAGACCACTACCGCCGTAAACCTGGCGGCGATGGCTGCCGCTGCGGGCAAGAAAACCCTGCTGGTGGATTTCGATCCTCAGGGCAATGCCACTACGGCCTTCGGCATCCCCAAAGATGAAAACCTGCCCACCAGTTACGATCTCATCACCGGGCGGTGCAAGATCCAGCAGGCCATCCAGGCCGTTCTGGGCTGCGAGATCGGCGTGATTCCCGCCACGGGGGATTTAAGTGGGGCCGAGGTGGAACTGGTAAATGCCGATCATCGGGAATTCCGTTTGCGGGATTGCCTGAAAGCGATAGGAAATCAGTACGATTGGACTTTCATCGATTGTCCACCTTCCTTGGGACTGTTGGCGGTCAACGCCTTGGCGGCGGCCCATGCCGTGCTGATTCCCTTGCAGTGCGAATACCTGGCCATGGAGGGGCTGAGTCAGGTTATAAAAACTATAGAAATAGTAAAAAAACAAATAAACAAAAATTTATCCATCACCGGGGTATTGTTGACATTATATGAATCAGAAAATGCTCAAAATCGGCAAATTGCTCAAGAGGTGCGTCGATATTTGGGAGCATTGGTTCTGGAGAGCGTCATTCCCCGGGATGCTCATTTGAACATGGCGCCTGCCGCAGGTCGGCCCGGGGTTTGGTATCACCCCTGGTCACCGGGTGCGGCGGCTTATCGGGATCTGACACTGGAATTGTTGCGCAGGGAGAGAATGGCATGAAGAGCAGTGTTCAAGCCGGCATGGGGCAGGGTCTGGCGGCCTTGTTGGGGGAGGCCGCACTGGAGGCGGGGACGCGGGAGGAGATTCACCGACTGCCCATGGAGCGGATTCAGCCGGATCCGCATCAGCCACGGCGCCATTTTTTTGAGGAGTCCCTGCATGAGTTGGCGGCCTCGATCCGGGAGCAGGGAGTGTTGTTGCCGGTTCTGGTGCGGCCTCTCAAGGGATCGGAGGGTGGGGGATATCGTCTGGTGGCCGGAGAGCGGCGTTGGCGGGCGGCGCAACTGGCGGGGCTGAGCGAGATTCCCGCCTTGATCCGTACCTGGAGTGACCGTCAGGCGTTGGAGGCGTCGATTTTGGAAAACGTGCAGCGGGAGGATCTCACTCCGGTGGAGCTGGCCAGGGGGTGTGCGGAGCTGATTGAGAAGTTCGGATACAGTCACAAGAAGGCGGCGCAGCGTTTGGGCAAGAGCCGGGAGTCGATCACCAATCTGTTACGAGTGTTGCGTTTACCAGAAGCGATTCTGGCGCAATTGGAGTCCGGGGTGTTGTCCATGGGGCATGCCAGGGCCTTGCTGCGTCTGGAGGGCCAGCCAGAGGTCATGGTGGGGCTTGCCGGGGAGGTGGTGGAACAGGAGTTGTCGGTGCGTCAGACCGAGGCGAAGGCCCGTGCACTGGATGCGGTCAGAAAACGGGATCCGGGGGCCGGGGCGGTG
>JADGCR010000062.1 GCA_015228895.1 Magnetococcales bacterium | reverse complement strand
TAGGGGGATTTCTTGAACAACGCGATCATGTCCTCGGCCACACGACGACGGGTGGTGGCGTCCGGTCCGGTGATTTCCGCCACCACGGACTGGAGCACCGGGGGACCCGGCGGCATCTCCACCACCTCGATGCGCGCTCCAAGCTCGTGGGCCAGGGGGGTCAGCAGCTTGCGGGCGTGGATGGCGATGTCGTGACTGGTGCGCGTCCGTTTGGTCTTGTGCAGCAGTTGCACCTGGATGTCCGCGTGCCAGGAGTCCTGGCGCAGATAGTAGTGACGCACCATGCCGTTGAAGTTGAACGGGGAGGCGGAGCCGATATAGGTTTGGAGCGCCGTGATCTCGTTGATGTTGTCCCGCAGGGTGTTGGTCATCCGCTGCGCCAGATTGGCGGTTTTGGGCATGGCCGTCCCCTCCGGCATGTTGATCACCACATTGAATTCCGGTTTGTTGTCCAGGGGCATGATCTTCACCGTGACCCCGGTGGTGTAAAACAGGAACAGGGTGAGGAAGAACAAACCGATCAGCGAGAACAGAAAACCGAATCCCTTGACCTTGCTGTCCAGCAGGGTGGGAATGATCCAGCGGAAAAACCGTTCCAACCGCTCCGAACTGCGCAGCTCCTTGTCCGAGTGATGGTGCAGGGAGCGCATGCTCGGTTTGATGAGCTGGGCCAGCCACGGGGTGAAGATGAACGCCGCGAACAACGAAAACAGCATGGCCACCGAGCCGAGGGCCGGAATGGGCAGCATGTAGGGTCCCATCATCCCCCGCACGAACCCCATGGGCAGCAGGGCGGCGATGACCGTGAAGGTGGCCAGAATGGTGGGGTTGCCCACCTCCCGCACCGCGTCGATGGAGATGAGATGACAGCACTTGTCTTCCAGAAGCCAGCGCCGGTAGATGTTCTCCACCACCACGATGGCGTCGTCCACCAGGATGCCGATGGAGAAGATCAGCGCGAAGAGACTCACCCGGTCGATGGTGTATCCCATGATCAGCGCGGCGAACACCGTCATCAGGATCACCACGGGGATCACGATCAGGGTGACGATGGCGGGCTTGAAACCCAGGGCGTACCAGACCAGCAGGGTCACGGCCAGGGTGGCCACCAGCAGCTTGAAGAGCAGTTCGTTGACCTTCTCGTTGGCCGTCTCGCCATAGTTGCGGGTGAGGGAGACCTGGACGTTGTTGGGAATCAGGCGTCCTTTCAGCTCCTCCACCTTGGCCAGCACGTTGTTGGCCACCGTGACCCCGTTGGCGCCCTTCTTCTTGGCGATGGCGATGGTGACCGCGGAGGCGTGGTTGGCCTGGACGCTGCCGGGGGCCACCGCCTTGCCGGTGGAGTAGGTGACCATGCGCTGGGTCTCTTCCGGACCGGTGAAGACCTCGGCCACGTCCCGCACCCGGATGGGCGTTTCACCCTGGGTGCCCACCATCAGCCGGGCCACGTCGTGGGCGTTCTTCAGAAAGGAACCGGAATAGACCTGGAATCCCTGATCCGCGGACTCCACGCTGCCCAGACCCTTTTCGCTGTTGGCGGTGCGGATGGTCTGGGCGATCTGGTCCAGACTGATGCCGAAGCCCGCCAGCCGTTCCGGGGAGACCTCCACCCGGATCTGTTCCGAGCGGCCTCCCACCACGAACCCCTGACTGGCGTTTTCCACCTCGTTGAGTTTCTGCAACACGTCCATGGCCAGGATGCGCAACGCCGAGTCGTCCACGTCGCTGGACCACAAGGTCAGGGTGACCACCGGCACGTCGTCCACGGCCTTGGGCTTGACCAGGGGCTTGTTGACATCCGGGGGGATGGCGTTCATGTTGGATTCCAGCTTGTCGTACAACTTGACCAGGGAGGCCTCCATGTCCTCGCCCACGTTGAACTCCACCGTGACCATGGCCTGACCCCGCAGGGAGACGGAGTAGACGTGCTTGACCCCCTTGATTTCGCTCATGATCCGTTCCAGGGGTTCCGCCACCAGGGTGGCCACCTGGTCCGAGGAGGCGCCCGGATAATGCACGAACACATCCACCATGGGCACGGAGATTTGCGGGTCCTCCTGTCGCGGGGTGAGGATCAAGCCCATGATCCCCATGGCCAGACAGGCAAACAGCAGCAAGGGCGACAAGGGGGAGTGGATGAAGGCCTTGGCCATGCCGCCCGCCACACCAAGATTGTGTTTGATCGTGGTGGGGATCGGTGGTGGTGGCAGTTTTTCTTTCATGTTTTGGGTGGTCATAGGTCCGCGCTTCCGAAGTCGTTTCTTTGGGGTTGGTTGCGGACGTCGCGAATTCGGCGGACGTCTCGTTTGGTACCGGCGGGCAGCGCGTGATTCATCCTGCGCGCTGCGGTGGCAGTGCCGTTTGCGTCAGTTTGACCGGCGCGGTCCCTCGCGTCGGGTGGGACCGGATTCAAGGGCGTTTGGGATTCATGTTCGCGCCGCCGGAATTGCTGCTGGACGGGTTCCATTCCGTGGCCATGTTGCTGGGCGGCGTGGCCAGAATCCGCTCCCCCACCGTCAGACCGGAGAGCACGCTGACGGTTTTGTCGTCCACGAAGCCCCCCAGACGGATCATGCGCAACTGGGGTTCGCCGCCCTTGTCGGTGGAGGCCACCAGAATGGCGGGCAGACTGCCACGCCAGATCACCGCCGATTTGGGAATGACGGGCAGGTTCTTCACCGGGGTGGAAACATCCGGAATCATCACTTCGGCGTACATGCCCGGTCCGCCCGGGGCGTCCTTGGGCAGATCCAGCTTGACGGTCACGGTGTGGCGCTGGGCGTCGGCCATGGGATAGATCTGGGCCACCCTGGTGTCGATTTTGGTGTCCCCGACGTCCAGTTTGGCCGGGATGATCATGTCCTTCTGAACCCCGGGCATCAGGCGGGCCGGGATGTCCACCTTGATTTGCAGGTGGCGGGTGTCGGAGAAGGTGAGCAGGGGCATGCCGGGTTGCACGGTGTTGCCCTTTTCGATGTGCTTGGCCACGATGACCCCGGAAAAGGGGGCGATGGATTTGGTGTCCCGGAGTTTGGCTTCCAGTTCCTGCAATTTGGCCAGGGCCTGCTGGCGACCGAACTGGGCCTGGTCGATCTGGGTGCCCTGGTTGTAGATTTTGGCGCGGCGGGAGAGTTCCGGATTGTCCACGCCCATCATGCTGGTCATGGGACGGGTGACCATGAAGTCCATCATGCGGGGCATGCCCATGCCGGTGTTGTCCGCGCCGCCGTAATCCGAGCCGCTGTAAACCTGCCGGGTGTACTGCACCCGGGCGTTCTTCCAGTTGACGTCGGCGGTGTCCAGGGCGGCCTGGGCCGCGCGGCGCATGGCGATCAGGTCGTCGTTGTCCAATGCCACCAGGACGGTGTCCTTTTTGAACCAGTCTCCTTCCACCCCGGCGATGAATTCGACCCGTCCCGGCATCTGCGCCGTGAAGGAGACCTCCTTGAAGGGAACCACGGTGCCACCCAGGGTGGTGGTGGCGCCGATGGTGCCGGATTCGACCGTGATGATATTGCTATCGGCGGTCAATGCTCCAGGGATGGCCATTGTCGCCATGAGAGCGGATAGCATTGTGGCAAGCGTGATGGTTTTTTTCATGACGTTCATGCGTATGTCCCTTTGACCGTGATGAGCAACGCGCCCCCGGCGCGGGGACCGGGGGCGCAAATACCTTGGTAACCTAGACCCTTCCCATGACGGTGAACGATTTGATGAATGGTCCGGCCATGCGTGGGTCCTTGATCATGGCACCGTAATCCCCCACATGGAATTTGAGCTTGCGGGTGGTGTAGGCCATGCCCAGACCCATCATGCCCAATCCCTTCTCGATCCATTTCTCCCAGCTTTCCTGGCTGGCGCGCAGATCCCAGTTGACCTCTTCGCCAGCGTAGGCGCCGCTTTTCACCGCCTTGCCGTTGCTGATGACCAGTACGCCACGGGGAGCCTCCTCTCCGTCGATGCCATAGGCGATGGTGGAATTGAAGCCGATATGAGCCAGCGCGTCGCCCAATTCGGGTTCGTTGTTCCATTCGGTCTGGAAGCGGTTCATCCACTCTGCGGAAAATAGAGCTGCCATTTGATCTTTGTCTCCTTGATTGAAGGTTCGGTCGTCAACGCTTTTGTGCCTGTTTTGACCCTGCAAGCCTCTGGTTGATTGGCTGTTGGCGTCCAATGGCCGATGTGCGGCGCGGTTTCGCCCAAAATAGCCATGGATTATAAAAGATCGTTTCCAATTCGCCAATGCTTCCTGATTGTGTTGTGTTTGTCTTTTTTGGGCAAGGGAATACGGAGGCGGTTTCCGTCGTTTCAGATAATAATCCTTCGCCGGATGCCTGTCACGGCCAACAGAAAGGCCAGAATGGCGAAAGCGGACAGCGCCAGAAGGTGCAACAGTGGATGATGCGGGGAAATGCCGGCGGTCAGTGGGCGGATCAGGGCCACAACATGGGTCAGCGGAAGCAGTTGACTGGCCGTGCGCGCCAGTGGAGGGAGTGCCTCCACGGGATAAAAGACCCCGCAGAACAAAAACATCGGGGTGGTGACCAGGGTGAAATAGTACATGAAGGAATCGTAACTTGGCGAGAGGGCGGTCATGATCATGCCCATGGAGCCGAAGACCAGACCGGCGAGAAAGACCACCGGCAACGCCAGGATGGCCGACTTGGCCGGAATGGCCCCCATGAAACCGGCCACCAGCAGAATGGCGGTCCCGGAAATGAGGGATTTGGTGGCGGCCCAGCACACCTCGCCGGCCACGATGTCGGCGACGCGCAACGGGGTGGCCAGCATGGCGTGGTAGGTGTTCTGTCTGGTCATGCGGGTGAAGCCGCCGTAGATCGCCTCGAAGGTGGCGGCGTTCATGGCGTTGGCGGAGAGGATGCCGGCGGTCAGATAGACCGGATAGGGCACGTTTTCCATGGAGCCGACAAACTGTCCCAGTCCATAGCCCAGACCCAGAAGATACAGAAACGGCTCCCCCAGGTTCGCGACCAGGGAGGAGGCGGCGGTTTTCCTCCAGACCAGGAAATGGCGACGCCAGACCTGGAGAAAACGGACGGAAGGGAGGAGTGCATAATGGGTGGCGATCATGTTATGCTCATTATGCCATCTCCCCTTTGGCAGAGGAAGAGATGCTGTTTTCTGGTGGCGTGTGTGGCCTGCGGAAGGGTTGGGGTCCGGCGGAAAACAACCAGTCCGTGTGTCCGGGTGTGAATATGGGCATGAAGATTGCTTGAATCTTTGTACGCTTTTTCCTGGATTGCGTCACTCCGGTCGGGGCGATCCGCTTTTTGCAATCTGTGATCCTCGTCGTCGTGTTTTCCAAGGAGTGTGAGGATGATAACGGCTTCACCCCAGATCGTGGACGTCCCGGATCACCATCTGCGCGCCATCGACGCGCTGAAACGCAATACGACCTTTCTGTGGAAATCCCTGGCCGCGGCGGAAGTGGACAAAAAGACCTTCATTTGTCCCATGAGGCAGAGCACCTACGACCGCATCAGGCAGGATCTCGCCACCTTGAGCGAGGCCGGCTTCTTTCAATTCAACATCGTCTATGGGGGAACCGCCGGTCGGGACGGTTCGGTGCTCCGGTTGGAGCTGTCCGAGATCAGCGACAGTTTCTGGGAGATCATCCAGACCTTTTACCACGAGCCGGAATCGCCCCGGTCCGACGCGACCCCGGCGGAACCGGAACGGCCGGCGGCGTCCGATCATCCGGTCGTCGCCTCCAGGGCCAGACTCCCTTCCACCCGACCCCTGACCCGCGCCGCCGTCCCGGGTTCCCTGGACCTCCGCAGACCCGCCACCTGGTTTTCCACGGGCTTCTCCGGGCTGGCGCTGCTGGGGTTGACTCTCCTGCTGGCCGTCCTGTTCTGGTTCGACCGGTTGCCGTCGCCGGCGTGGTTTGAGGCGCGGTTCGCCCCGGTGACCGGCCTCAGGCCGGTTGGGACGGGGGAGGTGGATCTCCAGCCCGATGCCCTCTCCCGTTCCCCGGCTCTCCAGGACGCCAGGACGCCGGCCGGTGCGCCGGTCAAGTCACTGTATACCCCGAATTCCTTGCAGTCCGACCTCCTCCGGTTAAGCCCGGAAGAGGAGGAACCCGCCTCCGGGACAGGGGGTGCCGTCACCATGGCCGCCACCGTGGTGGTGGATGTGCCGCAGCTCAACATGCACGCGGAACCTTCCTTTCACGGCCTGTTGCTGCGACAATTGCGCCAAGGGGACGTGCTGCGGGTACTCCAGCAGAGCAATGGCTGGCTGCAGGTCACCGATCCCGCCAACAATCCGGGATGGGTGCTGGCCTATGCCACCAGGGATACCGTCACCCGGAAACGTCTGACACTGCTTGATTCGATTGCGAATGGTCGTTGAATGAACGCTTTTCTCGCCAACGGGGGTGCCGAAACCTCCGCGCCCGTGCTTCTGGCCGCGCAACTCATCCGGGCGCCGTCCGTCACGCCTGTGGATGCCGGGTGTCAGGAGATCCTCATCCGGCGGCTGGAGACCCTGGGTTTCACCGTGCATCGCCTGCGCTTCGGCGTGGTGGAAAATTTCTACGCCCGTCTTGGCGTGCGGGGTCGCCATTTCTGCTTTGCCGGCCACACGGACGTGGTCCCGCCAGGGAACCTGGAGAAGTGGACCTCTGATCCCTTCGGCGGTGTGGTGCGCGATGGCCACCTGATCGGGCGGGGAGCCGCGGACATGAAGGGGGGCCTGGCCGCGATGGTCGTGGCCGTGGAGGGTTTTCTGCAGGCGCGACCGGAGTTCCCGGAGCATGACAGCCTCTCCTTCCTGATCACGGGTGACGAGGAGGCGGATGCGGTGGACGGGACGGTCAAGGTCCTGGAGTGGCTGGAGGAACGACGGGAGACCCTGGATTACTGTCTGGTGGGCGAACCCACCAGCATCACCACGCTGGGAGACTGCCTGAAGCATGGCAGACGCGGCTCGGTCAATGGGGTGTTGCGTTTCCACGGTCGCCAGGGGCATGTGGCCCATCCCCATCTGGCGGACAACCCGATCCATCGCGCCGCGCCGCTCCTGGCCCGTCTGGCGGCGTTGCCCTTTGACGCGGGGGATGTGGCGTTCCCGCCCAGTTCGTTGCAGATCACCGCTCTCCAGGCCGGGGAGGGGGCCAACAATGTCATTCCCGGCCAACTGATGGCGCAGTTCAACATCCGTTTCAGTCCCGCCAGCACCCCGGCCTCCCTGGAGGCGGCCCTTCGGGAGGTGCTGGACGCCGGGGATCTCCCGCTGGGCTACGACCTGACCATGACCGTTTCGGGGCTGCCGTTCCTCACCGGCAGCGGGGTGCTGGGGCGGTGTCTGGATCAGGCGGTGCGGGAGTGTCTGGACACGGTTCCGGTTCCTTCCACCAGTGGCGGGACTTCCGACGCCCGTTTCATCTCCCGCTGCTGCCCGCAGACCCTGGAGCTCGGCCTGGTGGGCAAGACCATCCACAAGGTCAACGAAGCGGTGCCGGTGGAGGACCTGGTGGGGCTGACCCGTGTCTATCAGCGGCTGCTGGAGATCGTCTTCGCTTAAAACAGGATCTGTCAGGACAACCCCGCGCCCTCCTTTTGTTCGTCATCCGATTTTTCCACTGCTCACGCTAAAGGATCCATTGACCATGACCCGTCGTTTTTTCTACACTTGTCTGCTTTTTTTATCCCTGATGGTCAGTACCGGTTCGTCCCTCTACGCCGCTGACCCCACAACCAGAACTGGAGCCAAACCCATGGTGACCCTGACCACATCCCACGGCGACATCGTCATCGAACTCGACGAGGAGAAGGCGCCCATCACTGTCAAGAATTTCCTGGCCTATGTGGACTCTGGATTCTTTGAAGGACTCATTTTTCATCGGGTGATTCCCGGCTTCATGATCCAGGGTGGCGGGATGACCCCGGACATGAAGGAAAAATCCAACAACGCCCCCATCAAGAACGAGGCGGACAACGGCCTGCTCAACACGCGTGGCACCCTGGCCATGGCCCGCACCAGCGTGGTGGACAGCGCCACTTCCCAGTTTTTCATCAATCTGGCGGACAACGCCTTCCTGAATCACGGCAAACGGGACTTCGGCTATGCGGTTTTCGGCCGGGTGACCGCCGGCATGGAGGTGGTGGATAAAATCGCCGGCGTGAAAACAGGCAACAACAAGGGTCACGCCGATGTGCCCGTGGAACCTGTCACGATTCTCACGGCGCGGCGCACATGACCTTGCATTTGGAAGCGGACTCCGCGCCGGTCGAAGGGTCCTTCCTGTGCGCCCGCATTCATAACGCGGAGCAGTACAAGGAGGGCCGTCCCGATGGCGAATGGGTGGCACTGTTTGCCGAGTTCTATGACGCCGCCCTCCGGGTGTCCGGCAAACACGAGGGTGTGTTCGTGAAATGTCTGACTTCCGGAGTCATGTGTCTGTTCGGGAAACCTGGAGACGCGGTTCAGGCCGCCATCGCATTTCAGGAATATCTGCTGGAAAAACGTCGTTATCCCGTGGTGGGTCTCTCCTGTGGCATCGGCATCGCGACCGGTTCCGCCATGCCGCTGCACAGGAGGGGCCAACGGGTCGATTATCTTGGCACGCTCTGCGACGCCGCCCTGCTGTTGAGCGAGCAGGCCAGGGGCCACGCCATCCTGCTGCACCATCCCACCCCGATCGAGGAGAGCGCGTTTCCGATCCACTCCAGGGCCGGAGAGCAGGTGGAGAGACCGATCCTGGATTATTTCCAGGAGCTCGCCCCGTTGCGTCTGCACGGTTTGAGCGCTCCCCTCAGACGCTATTCCATCCACTGGCAGGCCACGCCGGGTGAATACCTCTCCTCCTCCCCCATCGAAACCGCCAAATCCTCCACCGATGAGGAGTCGTTCCAGGGCAGACACTATTTCGGCAAGGTTTCCGCCTTCAAGAAGGAGCGTGGCTTTGGGTTCATCCAGTACTACGCGGATAACCGCGAGTACCAGGAGATCTATTTCCACATGACCTATGTGATTCACCAGGTCCCGGTTTTTGAGAACGATCATGTGCAGTTTGTCATCAAGCCCGGCAAGGAGGGGCGTCCCCAGGCCTGCGCCGTGCTGGTTCTGGGCAGCCGCTTCCAGGGTCGGGTGGAGAGCTGCGAGGCGGATGGTTCCGGTTGCATCACCATTCGGGATCACGAGTCCAAATTGATCCGGTTTTTTGTCCTGCCCCAGGAAGTGCGTTACGAGAAGATGCGCGTGGACGACATGGTGGAGTTCACCGCCGGGTCCGGGTCCGAGAGCGAAGGGTTGATCGCCTTGCAGGTGACCCGTCAGGGGGAGGTGAATTCCTGGCCGGGTGAGGTGGGGGAGAATCTGGTCATCGGCGCCATCGAGCACGCCGTGGTCACGGTCTATTTCCCGGAGAAGGGTTACGGTTTCGCCAAGTGCAAGCGCAACAGCGTGTATATCCATGTCTCCGAGCTTACCGAACCCGAACAGGTGCCGGCGGCGGGGGATCTGATCGAATTCGAGGTCTATCCGGGCCGCAACGAAACCTACCGCGCCAACAATGTCCGCCTGATCAAGAAGAAGGGGTTGGATCTGTAGGAAAGCTCTCTGGAGGCAGCACCGATGGATCCAAAATGTCCCAATTGCGCTGCGCGCGACAATGTCACGGTCGGATACCGGGAGGGCATGCAGCGCTTGAAATGCAAGGCGTGCCAAAGGGAATTCACCGTCGCACAGAAAAGCGGCCTCAGGACCAAACTGTATTGGATCCTGCTGGTGGTCTTTCTCGCCCACGCCGCCCAGATCGGCTATTTCGCACTGACCCACAGCATTCAGGAAGCGTTGGGGCTGATCCCCCTGGCCGGGGTCATCAAAGACAACTTGTCAAATGGATCCGATGACTTTTCGAGGTCAAAGTAGCCGAAACAGAATCAGAGTGCCGAAGATCTCGAAAATGTGCAGCTGGCCAACTCGTTCTGGGATCGGGGCCGGCAACTGGAGGATGAAAGGGAGTTCAACAAGGCGGCGGGCTTTTTTCAGCCCTCATCCAGATCCTTGAGGCTTCACCGGCTCTTGTCGAGAAAATCCTGGGCGCGGCGTTGCAGGGCCAATTGCATGCGCAGCTGTTTGCCCGCCTCTCTGGCCTCGTCCCGGCTGAGCGCCAACGCGTTGCGGTGTGACTGCATGGCGTCCTGCCGGGCGGAAGCCGTATCCTTGCCCCCCTTTTTGGCCTCCTGAATCGACTGGATGATGGATTCGCGCCGGTTGAGCAGTTTGTTGCGGTACTCCTGGTTGCGCAACTGAAAGGTCTCCCGCGCCTGGGCAGTGACGGCTTCCAGGGTTTCGACCTTTTTGCCCCAGTAGCTGGCGGGACGAAAGGTCCGCTCCAGGGTGTCCAGAGTGGAATCCCGGGCGATCAGGGTCGTGACCAGGGAGTCGTTCGGTTCCTGGGAACATCCGGCCAGCAGCACCATGGCCAGCAGCAGACGCCAACCGGCTCCCGACCACCACCACCAGCAGCGCGGTTGGCAACCCGGGTGGCGATTGTCAGCGGGCCGCATACTCGTTCAACTTGTTGCGCAGGGTGCGGATGGAGATCCCCAACAGTTCCGCGGCGCGGGTGCGGTTGCCTTTCACTTCGTCCAGGGTGCGATGGATCAGAAACTCCTCCATTTGACGCACGGTGGTACCCACCGGCAGACGAATCTGGTCGCTGTTTTCCAGTTCCGGGCGGGGAATG
>JADGCR010000061.1 GCA_015228895.1 Magnetococcales bacterium | reverse complement strand
CCTCCTGGAATGCGTCGTCGTTCTCGTCGTCGTCCTCGTAGATTTCGTCGTCGTCCTCGTCGTCGCTGGGTTCGGGCAGCGGGAGGGGCAGGTACTCTTCCCGTTCCCCTTTTTCAGAGGTGGGGTAGTATTTGGGATGGATGTCGTTGACCGAAAGGAATCCCTGCCGGTCGCCGCCGAAATCGATGAAGGCGGCCTGCAGGGAGGGTTCGACGCGGGAAACGCGGGCCAGATAGATGTTGCCTTTGATTTGTTCCCTGCTTGATGTTTCAATGTCGAGGTCGATGAGGCGATTGTCCTGGACAATGGCGACACGGATCTCTTCCGGGTGGGTGGCATCCACCAGCATACGCTTGGTCATGGATCGGGTATTCTCCTGTAAGGAAGCCCATGCCATGGTCGGTGCAACGCGCTGCAAAAGGCGTCCATTGCAAAACGACCAGGGGGGCAAAGTTTTTGGGTATCCCAAGGCTGGCATACCCCTGGGACAAGAAATATCGAAAAAATGGGATCGTTCGGAAGCCGATCATGAAAAAATTGAAACCATTATAGGATCTTTTAGCCATGGACGCAAAGTCGCTTGAAACATTGGTTCCAGAAAGATTGTCCGTGCGTCGCCTGCTGGTGGGCGCGGACGAGGAGGGGATGCGTTTGGATCGCTATCTGGCCGCCCGCAATCCGGGCGCTCCGGGGGCGCTGATCCAGCGCTGGCTGCGCACGGGACAGACACGGGTGAACGGGGGACGGGCGCGGGGAGGGTATCGTCTGGTCGCCGGGGAGGAGGTGCGTTTGCCGCCGTTTCAGCCCGTCGCGCGGGAGGAGGGCGGGGTGATGGTGCCGGAGTGGGCCATGCGGGGGGTGGAGGAGCTGGTCCTGTGGCGGGACGAACAGGTGTTGGTGCTCAACAAACCCCATGGTCTTCCGGTGCACGGGGGGAGCGGACAGAGCTTCGGGAGCGTGGACGTGGTGCGCGCCCTGCTGGCGCGGGAGGGGCGGGGGGTGGTGGGGGAGCTGTGTCATCGGCTGGACAAGGAGACCTCGGGTTGCCTGCTGTTCGCCCTGGACAAGAGCGCCGCCAGGCGTCTGACCGGGGCGTTCCGGCTGGGCCAGGTGGACAAGGAGTATCTGGCGCTGGTGCGGGGCACTCCCCGGCCAGCCTCCGGGGTGATCGAGCAGGCGCTGGTCAAGGGGAGCGTGCGGGGTGGGGGGGAGCGCATGGTGGTCACGAGCGCGGCGGGCGGACAGAGCGCCCGTACCCGCTATCGGGTGGTGGAGAGCTATGGTCCCTTCTCCCTGGTGGCCGCCATGCCGGAAACCGGACGCACCCATCAGATTCGGGTCCATCTGCAATCCCTGGGGCATCCCGTGGCCGGGGATGACAAATACGGGGACTTCCCCATGAACCGCTCCCTGCGCCCACTGGGTCTGACCCGGATGTTTCTCCATGCCCGGCGGATTCGCTTCACCCACCCGGCCACCGGTGAGATCCTGGAGGTCCAGGCCCCTCTGGACGCCGTTCTGACGGGAGTGCTGCAACGTCTGGGAGAGGGGAGCTTTTCCTTGAAAGGGAGCCGGCCATGACGGCACGATTCGGGTTGGTGATCTTCGATTGCGACGGCACCCTGGTGGACAGTCTGGATGGCATCGCCCGCGCGGCCCGGTTGGCTCTGGAGGAGTTGGGCATGCCCCGGGCGTTCACCCACGCCCGGATCGCCCAGGTGGTGGGCCTCTCCCTGGACGAGGCCATGGAGGCTTTGTTGCCGGAGTGCGACCGGGAGGTCCGGCAGCGGGCGGTGCTGGGCTACAAGCGCCATTATCTCGACCTGGTGGAGCGGAAAGCGCTGCACGCGCCCCTGTTCCCCGGTGTCAGGGAGACCCTGCTGGCCCTGCGCGGGGCGGACGTGGCGCTGGCGATCGCCACGGGAAAGTCCATGCGTGGCCTGGAACGGACCTTGCAGGAGCATGATCTGGCCGACTTCTTTCAGGTCCTGATGACCGCGGACCAGGCGCCGAGCAAGCCCCACCCCGCCATGGTGGAGACGATTTTGCGCGCCACCGGATTTTCCGCTTCTCAGACCCTGATGGTTGGAGATACCCTGTATGACCTGGAAATGGGACGCAACGCCGGGGTGAAGATCGCGGCGGTCACCTATGGTTGCCATCCGCGGGAGCAGTTGGCGCGGGCGCAACCGGATCACTGGTTGGATGATTTGACCGAATTGTTGCCGTTGATGGGCGTGTCGGTCTCTGGGGACCAAGGGGGAATCTCATGCGGGTCATGTTGACATGGATGGAAACAGTTCCCTTTCTTTGGGAAATGACGGAACGGGGGCGGGCTCTCCGCGTCGCCGGGACCCCGTTTTTCCAGGTGCGCAAGGATGGGGGATAGCCCAACGCCATGCGGTACGCCTTGTGGTTGGTCTGCTGGTGGTGGGTGGTGTCGGGGAGTCCGGCGGCCTGGGGGGGTGGCCCCCTGGTCCGGTGCGTGGACTCCGAGGGGCGTTCCGTCTGGCGCAACGAACCCTGTCAGGGGGGAGAGCGGGACGCGTTGCCCGGCGGGGCGGTGGAAACCATCCCGTTGCTGACCCATGGGGTGCGGGGACAGTACTGGGTCGCCGCCCGCCTCAATGGCGCTCTGGAGGTGGCCTTCCTGATCGACACCGGAGCCAATATCGTGGTGATCCCCCGGGAGCGCATCGATCAGCTGGTGGCCGCCGGTTCCATCAAACCGGAGGATTGGATGGGCTCGACCACCACCAGAATGGCGGATGGTTCCCTGGTGCGCCATCCGATGGTGCGGTTGGAGCGTTTGCAGATCGGAGGACATGTGGTCAGGAACATCGCGGTCAGCGTGACCCCGGCCAAGAGCATTCCCCTGCTTGGGACGCCGGTGCTGGAACAGTTGGGCGCGTGGCGGATCGATCACGCTTTGGGCCGGTTGGTGCTCCCCATGGCAGCCCGGCCCGGGGAGGGGGAACCAGGAGGGGGCGTCGCGTCCGGTCGCAACACCATGCAACAGTGCTGGCGCGGGGATGGTTCCACCTATCTTACCCCGCCCCCTTGTCCCGCCGGGGAGGAGGCGCTCCCCCCCGCCACCCACACCGCGACCCTGATCGCTCGATGCCGGGCGCTGCTGACCTGGGCGCAAGCCTTTCGGCCCGGGGGGGGAGGCATCACGGAGCACCATTTGCATCAATACCGGGCGCGGGTGATGGATTACAATCAACAGTGTCCCGGTTTGATCCATCGGGGCGACTCCGGGCAAGCGGAACTGCTGCGGGAGATCGTCACGCAGCCAGGGCAGGGGGGGCGGTGACGCGTCGGTCCCAAAGGCGCCATTTTTTTATTGTGTTGACAAGAGGGGCGGCTGTGATACAAAGGAGCGGCAGGAGCGTGACGGTTTGTCACGCTTGGTTACAATAAGTTATTGCCGTCATAATCAACTAAAGAATGGAGAATCAATGAAAAAGGTACTGGCTTTGGCCTCGATGGCAACTTTTTTTATGTCTGCGAGTGAAGTGCATGCGGGCTGTGATTTTCAGGCCACTTTTGAGCCTCTGAAAAGCCAATACCGGAGCAACGCCTCCAGTGTCATGAGCGGTTCCTTTTGCGGACAGTCCTATTCCGTGTCCGGGGGCACCCCGGCGGCCCTGGAGAGCGGAACCTCCTTCAATGGCACGGTCGCGGGCTTTCCCTTCACGTTTTCCTACAGCGGCACCTCGTTGGCCGACTGGGACGACAACCAGGCGTTTACCCTGACCATCTCTGGCGTCCAGGTCTACAGCGGCACGGCCAAGAATCTGGCCAATATGGAAAAGACCAATACCATCAGTACGATGGTCGGTGGCAAGCTGATGTCCCTGACCACCAGCGCCGCCAATTGGGAGGCGGCGAAAAACAGTGACGCCTTTACCGTGACCTATGCCGGCAATACCATCTTCAGTGGTCTGGCGGCCCAGTTCGGGGTGCAGGACGCCTTGAACATTCTGGGCTCCATCGGCACCCTGGACTCGGGTTCCGCCACTCAGCAACAGGTCAACCGCACCTCCTCCCAGGTGATCGCCACGGTCATTTCCACCCGCATCTCCGATGTGTTGTCCAAGGTGGTGGGCTCCGTGGGGCGGGGTCGTCCCGGCGGATTGTCCCCCACCAAGCCCACCTCCATGCTGCCCGTTGCCGGATTGGCGGCGGGTGAGCCGGCGAGCGGGGGGTCCAAAGGGGTCTGGGGCACGGTGGGCAATACCTGGGTCCGGGGGACCTCCCCCTTCCTGCCTTATACCGGGCAGCTCAAGATGATGCTGCTGGGAGGGGACATGAAGGTTCTGGGCAGCAGCCTCGTTGGGGTGACGGTGGGGTTGGAGGACAACATCTTGAACACCAACTTCAATAACGGCGGGGTGGATAGCACCGGCCTCTCCATCACCCCCTATGTGGGCACCAGCTTTTTCGACGGGGCGCTCATCTGGAACGCCAGCGGCAGCTATGGGGCCTCCAAGAGTGATACCGATCGGCTGACGCCAGGCACCATGACCCGCGTCACCGGCAGTTACCACAGCCGCCGCCTGCTGCTGGCCACCAACCTGGACGGGTATCGCGCCTTGAGCGGCGCCACCACCCTGGGTGTGGGCGTCGGGGTGCTGGGCTCCTGGGAGCATCGGGGCAGCTATACCGAATCCGACAATACCACCCCCCTCAAGAACGATACCGGCCTGGGAGAAGCCAAGGTTTCCGCGACTCTGATCCATACCTATCAGTCGGTGTCCGGGTTTGTCGGATTGAGTTACCTGTATGATTTCTTTATGGATCAAGATATCACGACCGGCAACAGGGAGGACCGGGACGAGGTGTCCGCCAAAATCGGTCTGGATTACGCCGTCAAGGACAATCACACCCTGACGGTGGATCTGAACAACTCCTTCGGCCGGGAACATACCCGCGTGACCGGGTTGATGGCCAACTACCGGGTCGATTTCTGACGGTGACCGTCTGCCAGGCCAGCCAGCTCCGTGGTCATCCGTTGCACCAGGTCGGACCAAACCCCCGCCTGGCTTTGACGCCACAGTCGCATGACCCCCGGATACCAGGGTGAATCGTCCCGCTCCTGCAACCAGCGATAGTCGGTCTCCCGGTCCGGCAGCATCACCCAGCACGCCTTGCCCAACGCCCCGGCCAGATGGGCCAGGGCGGAGTCGATGGTGATCAGCAGATCCAGCTGGGCCACCACGGCGGCGGTTTCCGCGAAATCGTGCAGCACCCCCCCCGGATGGAACAGGGGCTGACCGGGGGGTGGGTTGCCGGCCTCCTCCTCCCCATTGTCTTTTTGCAAACTGATGAAACGTGTCCCGGCCACCCGCCACAAGGGGGCCAGGACCGACAAACCGGGCAGGGAACGGTTGGCGTCGTTCTTGTGCGCCGGGTTGCCCCGCCAGACCAGACCCACCTTGAATTCCGGTCCGGAGAGCCGTTCCCGCCAGTGGTTGAGCCGTTCCGCCGGAGGCCGCAGATAGGGGAGGGCGTCGGGGATGGTGGTCAGTGTGGTTCCCAGACGCCACGGGATGGAGAGCAGAAAGCTCCAGTAGTCGTGTTCCGGATACCCCCCGGTCTCCTCGGCCACCAGAATCCGCGTCACCCCCTCCAGGGAGGTGAACAAACGGGCCAGCGGAGCGGAACAGAGCAGGGTGATGGGGCCGGCTCCCAGGGCGCGCAGCACCGGCAGATAACGGCAGAATTGAATTTGATCCCCGAAACCCTGTTCCTGGACGATCAACAGGGATTTGCCCCGCACCGCCTCCCCGCGCCACATGGGGAAGGGCGCGTCGATGGGGATGACTTTCAGGGCGGTCCGGTTGGTGGGGTGATGACGCGCCTCGTACAGGGGCCACCCGGCGGTGAAACGCCCCAGGGCCAGATGGAGCAGGGCCAGATTCCAGGCCGCCTCGGCATCGTTGCCATCGAGGGCCAACACCTGCCGGTAGGCCGCCTCCGCTTCCGCCCACCTCTTTTGCTCGTGGAGCAGCACCCCCAGATTGTACAGGGCCGGCAGCAGTCCGGGCTGGAGGCGGTGGGCCTGTCGCAACGCCTCCTCGGCCTGGGGGTAACGCCGCTGGTCCCGCAGACAGACTCCCAGATTGTAGTGGGCGGTGGCCGCATCGGGCTGGAGCGCCAGAGCCTGCCGATAGGCACCCTCGGCTGCGGCGAAGCGGCCCTGGGCGTTGAGGCAGTTGCCCAGATGGTTGAGCGCCTCCCAATGGTCCGGCTGGCGTTCCAGCACCCGCAGACAGGCGCTTTCCGCCTCACGGAAACGTTGCTGGCTCAAAAACAGGATGCCCAGGTTGTGATGGGCGTCGATACCCTCGGGTTGGAGGCGAATGGCCTCTTCCCAGGTGGCGATGGCCTCGTCGGGCTGGCCCAGTTGGGCGTGACAGGCGGCGACGAGATTCAGCAGTTCCGCGTCCGCTCCCGACTCGGCCAGGACATGCCGGGCGGATGACAAGGCCAGCCTCGTGTGGCCCTGGTCATAGAGCGCGAAGGCCTGCGCGGCGGACAAGGGCGACACCGGATGGCCGGGTGGTCAGATCGTTTCAGCGCGGCACGGGTATCAGGATGACCGGCGCCTGCTGGTAAACCATGGGAGAGACGGTTTGATAGATCACCGGTTGGGGATAATAGGGAATGGCCGCCATTGCATGGTTCTGGGGCGAGGGTTGAAAGACCGTTTGCGCCAACGAGATGAGCAGGGCGGACCCGCCGAGGGCAACGGCGAGGGTGGGATCGGCCTTGGCGGGGGTCGGGGCCATGACCAGGGCGGTCAACAGGGCGGCACTGGCCAGTA
This sequence comes from Magnetococcales bacterium, assembly GCA_015228895.1. Next base: position 4,178 of record JADGCR010000061.1, on the reverse strand, counting down.
ACTGGGTGGATCTGCGCATGGTCGGGTTCCTTTCGATAGAAACAAAATAAAGAGGATGGTCTTCCGGTCGTGGTCTGAATTTCTTTAATTATCGACCGGGACCGTTGATGCCATTGTTGCCATTCAAAAAGAGCTTGTCAATCCTTTTCCGGGAGGAGAGCGGGGCCGGCGTTCATCGGCAGAAATATTCGACGATCTCTCCTGTTTTTTCTATCATTACGAAGGTATGAATGCAACCTTTGCCGTCCTTGGGATAATAGAGATACCCCTCGGAGGGGGGACGGCCCGCCAGGGTGACATCCATGGTCATGTTGGGTGGGCCATATTTGGCGACGAGATCCTTGCGGTTGGCGCCGATGAGATTCTTCACCTGCTCCCCCGTGGGTGGGGTGGTCTGGGGTTTTTTGGGCGCGGGGGTGGTTTTGGGCTGCGCCTGAATGGTGCTGTCCATGGCGCATCCCGCCAGGAGCAGAAAAGTCAGCAGTGCGATTGATTTGGATCCCATGGCCATTTTTTTTGCTCTCCAGAAGCTGAGTTATCCATCCGCCAGGATGCGGCTCTCCAGAGTCTTGCGGACCTGGAACGATTTTTCCGTTTCCACCTGACAGGTGCCGGCGGCCGCGTGTCCGCCGCCGCCGTATTCCAGGCACAACAGCCCGATGTTGGTCCCGGAGGTGCGATTGAAGATGGACTTTCCCAGGGCGAAGACGGTGGTTTTCCGATCCAATCCCCACAGGACGTGCATGGAGATGTTGCATTGGGGATAGAGGGCGTAAATCATGAAGCGGTTGCCGGGATGGATGATGTCGTCGTAACGCAGGTCGATGACGGCCAGGTTGCCGTTGATTTTGGTGCGGGTCTGGATCTGGGTCTTGAACAGGGTCTCCTGTTCGAAATAAAAATCCACCCGCTCCTTGACGTGGGGCAGTTCCAGGACCTCCGCGGCGGTATGATTGCGGCAATAGGAGATCAACTCCATCATCAGGGCGTAGTTGGAGATGCTGAACTCCTTGAAGCGTCCCAGACCCGTGCGGGGGTCCATGATGAAATTCAGCAGCATCCAATCCTTGGGGTAGAGGATGTCCTCCTCTTCGAACAGACCGGCGTCGGCCTTGTCCACCGCCAGCAGGATGTCGTCCTTGATGTGGGGAAAGGCCGCCTTGCCGCCGAAATGGTCGTAGACCACCCGCGCCGCGGAGGGGGCGTCGGGCCGGTTGATGTGGTTGGGCAGGGGGGGCTGTCCGACCCGCCGGGACTCGCTGGCGTGGTGGTCGATCACCAGATGGGCGCCTGATACATAGGGCAGATTGGTGATGATATCCCGTTGGGTGATGGGAATGCGCCCGTCCTGCATGTCCTTGGGCTGGACGAACAGGATGTCGTCGATGATCCCCAGTTCGCGCAGGAGCATGGCGCTGACCAGTCCATCGAAATCACTGCGGGTGACGAGGCGGAATTTTTGCGTTTCTGACATTCAGTGGCTCCTGCTGGCCCAGACTCAAATGGCGGTGTGTGTCGTGAATGACCGTGGTGGGCACAGTATATGGGATTTTTTTTCTTTGTTCCATTGCTAAAATTGCTTCTTTGCTTCTTTCCATGGGCGGGTCGATGGGTTTAGAATGGACATGGCAGCTTTCGTTATGCGTGTCGCACATCCTGTCAACCTGGTAAAGAGGTACGGTCATGGCCATTGAATTCTCTCCCCCTCATGGGGAGGTCAAACGCGCGTTGAAAAATCCGGTGGTACCGGTCGGTCTGGTTTGGCGGTCGTTGACCGTGCGTCTGGGTGTGGGGGGCGGAGCGGTGGTGGTGGCGCTGTTTTTCCTGTGGGTGGTGGCGGTGTTCTGGAGCCGGGAGCCGGAGCCCTTCGATGTCAAGGCCGCCGGTCTGGAGCGGTTCGCCGGGGACGCCTCCAAGGTGGTGGTGGGGGTGGTGGTCACCAACACCCTGATGCGGGTGGCCCAGACCCTGCTGGAGAAATCCGGCGGCTACCTGACCAACGACAAGACCCCCCCCGGCGTGCTGATGGACAACATGCCCAGTTGGGAGTTCGGCGTCCTGACCCAGGTGCGGGTGCTGGCCCAGTCCATGCGCAACGATTTCAGCCGTTCCCAGTCCCAATCCGTGGAGGACCCGGACCTGGCCAAGGGCGAGCCCCAGTTCAACTTCAACAACAACTCCTGGATCATGCCGGCCACGGAGGACGAGTACCGCACCGCCTTGAAACATCTGAACAACTATCTCAACCGTCTGGCCGATCCCAGGCACACCAGCGCCCAGTTCTACGCCCGGGCGGACAATCTGGCCGGCTGGGTGGACCTGGTGAGCAAGCGCCTGGGGGGACTCTCCCAGAAGCTGCGTTCCAGCGTGGGGCAGAATCGTCTCAACACCGATCTGAGCGGGGAGCCGGGCGCCCAGCAATCCACCCCGGTGCAGGAGCAGGAACTGGTCAAGACCCCCTGGCTGCAACTGGATGATGTCCTCTACGAGGCCCGCGGCACCTGTTGGGCCCTGCTGCATTTCCTCCGGGCCATGGAGGTGGATTTCCAGGAGGTCTTGCAAAAGAAGAACGCCCTGGTCAGTCTGCGGCAGATCATCCGGGAACTGGAACCCACCCAGGAGCCGGTTTGGAGTCCCATGGTCCTGAATGGCAGTGGTTTTGGCCTGGTGGCCAACCACTCCATGGTCATGGGCGCCTACATCTCACGGGCCAACGCCGCCCTGATCGACCTGAAAAATCTGTTGCAACGGGGGTGAGGGCGATGACAAAACGATCTTACGGGTTCGCCACCACCGCCCTGCATACCGGGCGAGGCACCACCCATGAGCGGGAGAACAGTCCGGCGTTGTTTCTGACCTCGAGTTTCCAGTTCAACTCCGCCGCCCAGGCCCAGGCGGTCTTCGCCGGGGAGGAGGAGGGGAACCTCTACAGCCGTTTCACCAATCCCACGGTGGACCTGTTCGCCCAGCGGGTCGCGGCCATGGAAAACGCCGAGTTCGCCCTGGCGACGGCCACGGGCATGGCGGCCATCACCACCACCTTTCTGGCGTTCCTCTCCGCCGGAGACCATCTGGTGCTCAGTCGCTCGGTGTTCGGTTCCACCATCAATGTCGCCAACACCCTGCTGGCCCGCATGGGGATCGGGGTCAGCCGCGTTCCCTTGTCCGATCTGTCCGCCTGGGAGGCGGCCATCACCCCGGCGACCCGCATGCTCTTCGTGGAGACCCCGGCCAACCCCACCCTGGAAATGGTGGACCTGGCCGCCCTGGCCCGACTGGCCAGGGAGAAGGGGGTGCTGCTGGCCGTGGACAACGTTTTCTGCACGCCCTGCCTGCAACGTCCCCTGGAACTGGGCGCCCATCTGGTGATCCACTCCGCCACCAAGTACATGGATGGCCAGGGCCGGGTGCTGGGAGGGGTGATCGCCGGCGAGAAAAAACGCCTGATGGAGCATGTCTACCCCTTCCTGCGCAATACCGGGGCCTCCCTTTCCCCCTTCAACGCCTGGGTGCTGCTCAAGGGTTTGGAGACCCTCTCCCTGCGCATGGAAAAACATTGCGACAACGCGGAAAAGGTCGCCGCCCATCTGGCGGCCCATCCCGCGCTGGAAGGCGCGGTCCACTATCCCGGTCTGCCAACCCATCCGCAGCGGGAGTTGGCCCAACGGCAGATGTCCCGTTTTGGCGGCATCGTCTGCGTGGATCTGGGGAGCAGACAGCGGGCGCACCATTTCATGGACGCCCTGGAACTGGTGATCATCACCGCCAACCTGGGGGACTCCCGCACCCTGACCACCCATCCCGCCACCACGACCCACGCCAAATTGACTCCGGCGGACCGCCTGGCCGCGGGCATCACCGATGGACTGGTGCGCTTCTCCATCGGGTTGGAGGATGTGCGGGACATCCTCCAGGATCTGGATCAGGCTTTGGCACAGTTGTGAGGGCTTGCGTATCCAGGCACCTTGCGTCATCTTTATGCGGAAATGATGCAGAATCGATCCAATACCATTCAATCAACAATGGAGACACAACATGGCAGATCCGATTCGTGTGGCAGTGACCGGGGCCGCTGGCCAAATCGCCTACAGCGCGATTTTCCGGCTGGCGTCTGGAGACGTGTTCGGCAAGGAGCAGCCCATCCACCTGAGTTTTCTGGAGATTCCTCCCGCGATGAA